>CAMBZO010000217.1 GCA_945872195.1 Akkermansia muciniphila
GCCCACCCACGGACGTTCGAGTGAGGCGAGCAACCTGCCCGGCACAGGCGTCGCGCCGATGATCCAGATGAGCACAGCCAGCGCGGCGGGCACGGCGGCGAGCCGAAATTCCTTCTTTCTGAGGAGCAGCACCGTCAACACCAGAAGGCAGGCCCAAGTGAAGCCCACGGGTTCCAACAGTGTCATCGCGGAGCGCAGTGCGAGGTCCAGCATCGGCGCAGGCTAGCGAACGGGCTTTCGGAGCACTAGCAAAACGCTGCGGCCAATCGCGCGGCGCGGCAAAAACACTCATTCGAACTGGAGCTTAAAACGCTGACTTGGCCCGCACGCGACGGCCCGCTAGACTGCGCATTGTGAAGTGGATTCTCATTGCGTTGCTAGTTGGCCCGGGTTGGGTGATGGCGGCCGCCGCGACCAAGCCCGGCGAGCGCCCCCCTGCCCCGCCGCAGTTCTCCACGTCCACCGTTTCCCCAGCAGAGGCGGATTTCCAAAGGGTCATGGCGCTGGACGACACGGCGCACGAGGAGATCGACAAGTGGATCAAGGACAACGGGGCCTTCGCGAAAAAAGGGGCAGGCCTCGCCGACGCGGTGTTGAGCCTGAAGATCGAGCAACGACTCGAACCCGTGAAACGGGCTTACGAGGATTTCCTGCAACGGCACCCACGGCACGCGCGCGGGCAGCTTGCCTTCGGCAGTTTCCTCAACGACATCGGCGAGGAGGCCGACGCCCGCAAGCGTTGGGAGAAGGCGCTCGAACTCGACCCGACAAACCCCGCCGCCTTCAACAACCTGGCCAACAGCTACGGCCAGACGGGGCCGGTGGCGAAGGCGTTCGAGCTTTACAGCAAGGCCATCGAGCTGAATCCGCGGCAGGCGATTTACTATCACAACCTTGGCTCCGTCATCGTGCTGCATCGCAAGGAGGCGGCAGCGCACTACCGCATCACAGAGCAACAGGCGCTCCGCAAGGCGCTCGAACTGTATCGGCTGGCGGAGAAGTTCGACCCCGCGAATTTCCAACTCGCGACCGACATCGCGCAGGTCTATTACGGAATCCAGCCGCCCGCACACGAGGCCGCCATCACCGCGTGGCTGCGCGCGCAGTCGCTGGCGCGCGACGACCAGGAACGCGAGGCCACGCACCTGCACCTCGCGCGTGTGAAGGCCGCCGCTGGCAAACTCAACGAGGCGCGCATCCACCTTAACTCCGTGACCAACGCCGCACTCTCCAGCGTGAAGAGCCGCCTCGCCCGCGAACTCGTGGACCAAGCCCTGCCCCTGTCCGCCAAGGATGACGACCGTCGGCTGAACCTGCCGCCAACCCAAAAGCCGTAACCTGTCATCGGAGCAGAGCGCAGGCCCCTTTCGAGAACCACATTCTGAGGAGGCTGAGCCCGAAGTTTTTCACCGACAGATTCAATTTCCTCTTCCGTTCCGTGCACGAATTTGTTCTAGTCCCGCATCGCGATGAAAGAAGAAGCCGTTGATCTTGGCATTTGGGACAAGCTCACCCGGGTGGTGATGCTGCTCCTCGTCGTCGCCAGCGCCGTCGGCATCGGCTACCTCTGCGTGCCGCTCATCCAGCAGAACGCCCGGATGCGCCAGCGCAACCTCGAACTCGAAGCGCAGATCCAGCGCGAGGAAGATGCCGCGCGCCAGCTCAAGGCCAACCTCGACGCGCTGCGCTCCGACCCCAAGGCCGTCGAGCGTCTCGCCCGCGAGAAACTCGGCTACGCCAAGCCCGGCGAGGTCGTCATCCGCTTCCAAGAGCCGACGGCAAGCGCGCCCGCCGCGCCTTGAACGAGGCCGCGTGCGAACGCGTTAGTCGAACCGGATGCGGGAGGGTTCAAGATGTTTCCGTTTTCCAAATCCATGCTTGCAATGCCTCTTCCCTTGGCTAGCTTCCCGCCTCCGCTCCGGCCGTTGTGCTAGGCGGAGCGTCCGAACTTAGACATTTTATGGCAAACGTAACCGAGATCCGTAAAGGCATGGCCATCCGCCAGGGCGGCGACGTCGTCGTCGTGCTCGAAGTCACCCACCGCACCCCCGGCAACCTCCGCGCCTTCGTCCAGATCAGCATGCGCAGCCTCAAGACCGGCAAGACCTCGGAGCTGCGTTTCGCCTCTGGCGAGAAGATTGAAGTCGTCCCGATGATGACCACCAAGATGGAGTTCAGTTACAAGGACGGTCAGGACTTCGTTTTCACCAACCCCGAGAACTACGAGACCGTCACGCTGACCCCGGAACTTGTCGGTGACTGCAAGAACTTCCTCGTCGAAAATGGCGGCGTGACCATGGTCTTCGTCGAGGAAAAGGCCGTCTCTGTCGATCTTCCCTCCAGCGTCATCCTCACCATCGCCGAAGCTCCCGAGGGCGTCCGGGGAGACAGCGCAAACAACATGCAGAAGACCGCCACCTTGGAAACGGGCGTCGCCATTCAGGTTCCCCTCTTCATCAAGACCGGCGAGAAGATCAAAGTGGACACTCGCACTGGTAAATACATGGAGCGCGCCTGAGCGTTCTGAACTCCAGCCTTCGACTTTGAACGGCCCGCCCACCGGCGGGCCGCTTCGTTTTCCGGGTTTTCCTCCCGCTCACCCGGCATCACCTCGCCGAGTTCGAAAGCGATCCGGAGATTCGCGACGCGAGCAAGTTCGCACTCACCAAAGCCCCCCACTCATGATGGGCATCATCGGCTACGAATACGATTTTGGCGACTCAAGCCCACGCGTTCGATGAACTCATCGCACACATCGAGTCCGCAGAGTCGGAGGGCCGCGATGCGAGCAACGGCCTCGTTGAGACGCTCGCGCGGCTCAAGTCCGCCGGGCGCGAGAAGAAGTCACCAACAAGGAAATCGAATCCTTGCAGGCTGGCGCACGGACGGGCTTCAACCCTCCGTTGTGGTTACCCAATGAACTTCCATGCTATGTGGCCGTTGGAGAAAAAAAGATGAGTTCTCCAACGCGGCCGGTGGCATGTCATATGCGATTGGGGAAATGAGATATTGACGGCTCGGGGTCGTTTGCTACTTTCTGCGCTCCCTTACGGGGAAACAGTCATGAAAACATTTTTGCCGAACGCTCAAGCTTCGTTGGACAACCGCAAATGGCACATCGTGGACGCCAGTGGAGTCGTCCTCGGACGACTGGCCGCCAAAGTCGCGATGGTCATCCGCGGCAAACACCAGCCCATTTTCACACCCCACCTGGACACCGGTGACTTCGTCGTCGTCATCAACGCCGAGAAGGTCGTCCTCACCGGCAAGAAGGAGGAGGACAAGTCTTTCATGTCCTACTCCGGTTGGAAGGGCGGCGAGAAATACGAGACCGTCAGCCAGCGCCGCGCGCGCAAGCCCGAACTCCTCATCGAGCACGCCGTCAAGGGCATGCTCCCCAAGGGCCGCCTCGGCCGCAGCCTCAACACCAAGCTCAAAGTTTACGCCGGTGACAAACACCCGCACGCCGCGCAGCTCCCCGCGCCGCTCGTCATCAAGAAGAAGTAATCTCCCAACTCGACCCAACACACATGGCCGCCACTCAGGAATACCTCGGAACGGGACGCCGCAAAACCGCCGTCGCCCGCGTTCGCATCGCCTCCGGTTCGGGCAAGATCGTCATCAACGGTCGCCCGATGGAGAAATACTTCCTCACCGAATCCCAGCGCGCCGCTGTCATTCAGCCGCTCAAGGTCATTGATTCCATCGCCAAATTCGACGTGCGCGTCAACGTGCGGGGTGGCGGTCCCAACGGCCAAGCCGGTGCCGTCCGCCACGGCATCGCCCGCGCCCTCATCACCGTGGATGTCGCCCTCCGCCCGCCGCTCAAGGCTGAAGGCCTCCTCACCCGCGACCCGCGCGAGCGCGAGCGTAAGAAGTATGGCCAACCCGGCGCACGCAAGCGCTTCCAGTTCAGCAAGCGCTAATCCCCCAAGCTGTTTTCCAAGAACCCCGCCCGCGCAAGCCGGCGGGGTTTTTCTTTGGTGGCGCAAGCTCGTGCCGGCGACACCCTTCACTCTTCACCCTTCACTCTTCACCCTTCACTCTTCACCCTTCACTCTTCCTCCCTCACGCCTCACACTGTCCCTATGTCCGCGCCCGCCTCCTTGCTCCGACTCGCGAACGTCACCAAGCGCTACCCCGGCGCGGCAGACGGCGACCTGCCCGTGCTGCGCGGCCTCTCCCTCGAAGTCGCGCGCGGCGAAACCGTCGCCATCGTCGGCCCGAGCGGCTGCGGCAAGAGCACGCTACTAAACCTCATCGGCACTCTCGACCTGCCCGACTCCGGCGAACTCACCCTCGACGGCCAGCGCCTCGACACGCTGGACGAACTCGCCCTCGCCGCCACGCGCAACCGGCAGATCGGCTTCATCTTCCAGTCCCACCACCTGCTCCCGCAATGCACCGTGCTGGAAAACGTCCTCGTCCCCACGCTCGCGTCTGGCGACACCGCCAGCCGCACACAAGCGATGGAGCGCGCCAAGCAACTCCTCACCCGCGTCGGCCTCAGCGAGCGGATGAACTACCGGCCCGGCCAGCTCTCCGGCGGCGAACGCCAGCGCGTCGCCGTCGTCCGCGCGCTCATCAACCAGCCCAAGCTCCTCCTCGCCGACGAACCCACCGGCGCACTTGACCGCGCCACCGCCGACTCGCTCGCCGCGCTGCTCCTCGACCTGAACCGCGAGCAAGGCACCGCCCTCATCGTCGTCACCCACGCGCCCGAACTGGCGAAGCGCATGGGCCGCGTGCTGGAGCTGCGCGACGGGCAACTCGTGGCCGCACATGGAAACTGATTTTCACCACAGAGGCACAGAGAGCACAGAGGAAGACTTCTTCTTGGGCTACTTCTCGCTGTCCTCTGTGCCTCTGTGGTTCAACCTCCCATGACCCTCTGGACCCTCGCCCTCCGCAGCCTGCGTTTCCACGCGCGGGCGCATCTCGGCGTGCTGCTGGGCGCGACGGTCGGCGCGGCGGTCCTCATCGGCGCGCTGCTGGTGGGCGACTCCGTGCGCGGCAGCCTGCGGGACATGGCGCTGGCAAGGCTGGGCAAAATCGAAGCGGCAATGGCTACTGGCGACCGGCTCTTCCGCGCGGCGCTCGCCACGAAGCTGAATGCCGCGCCGGTCCTCGCACTGCCCGGCACGGTCAACTCCTCCGACGGCTCGCGTCGCGCGAATCGCGTCCACGTCCTCGGCGTGGACGAGAACTTCTGGAAGCTCGCGGCGAAGGCTCCGCCGTTCGCC
>CAMBZO010000218.1 GCA_945872195.1 Akkermansia muciniphila
GCCGCTGCCCGGTCTATCTCCTCGACGCGAACCTGCCCGGGAACGAGCCGCACCAGCGCGACCTCACGCTGCGCGTCTATGGCGGCGACACCACCACGCGCGTCATGCAGGAGATTCTCCTGGGCGTCGGCGGCGTGCGGCTGCTCCGCGAGCTGGGCCTGCAACCCTCGACCTTCCACATGAATGAGGGCCACGCGGCCTTCCTCACGCTGGAGCTCGCGCGGGAGAAGATGGCCGAGGGCAAGCCCTTCGCCCAAGCCTGGGCCGAGACGAAGCAGCAATGTCTCTTCACCACGCACACGCCGGTGGAGGCGGGCCACGACCGCTTCAGCAGCGACCTGATGAGCTTTGCCGCGAACAAGTTTGGCGCGAGCCTCAAGCTGTCGCATCAGGAGCTGATGGGCTTGGGCCGCGTGAACCCGGCGGACAAGGAGGAACCGTTCTGCATGACCGTGCTGGCGCTGAAAGGCTCCCGCGCCGCCAACGGCGTGAGCGAACTGCACGGCGCGGTGAGCCGCGAGATGTGGCAGTGCCTCTACCCGGGCAAGACCGTGGACGAAGTCCCCATCGGCCACGTCACCAACGGCATCCACGTCGCCGGCTGGATGAAGGGCACCGTCCGCCGCTTCTGGCGCAACAAACTCAGCGCTGCCCACGCGAACCCCGACACCTCGACGAGCGAGACGACGCGCTTCTGGAAGAGCAAGCCCTCGATTGATTGGGAGCGGGAGATTAACGAACCCGAGTTCTGGTCGCGCATGGCCGACCCGGCGTTCATCTCCGACGAGGAGCTGTGGTCGTTGCGCTACCGGCTGCGCCGCGAGCTGATTGAGTTCTCCCGCCGCCGCCTGCTGCTTCAGGGCCAGCGCCTCTCGCAGAGCGACTTCATCACCTTCGACCACATGCTGAACCCGGACGCGCTGACCATTGGCTTCGCGCGCCGGTTCGCCACCTACAAGCGCGCGCCGCTCGTCTTCCAGCAGTTCGAGAACATCGTGAAGCTCGCGCACGACAAGCAGCGCCCGGTGCAGTTCATCTTCGCCGGCAAGGCCCACCCGCGCGACGATGAGGGCAAGAAGTTCATCCAGCACATCATCCACCTCAGCAAGTTTAGCGACCTCAAAGGCCACCTGTTCTTCATCGAGAACTACGACGTGCATGTCGCCCGCCAGATGGTCTCCGGCTGCGATGTGTGGCTGAACAACCCCCGCCGGCCCCTTGAGGCCTCCGGCACCAGCGGCATGAAGTGCGGCTGCCACGGCTGCCTCAACATGAGCATCATGGACGGCTGGTGGCGCGAGGGCTATGACGGCCACAACGGCTTCTCCATCGGCGATGACTCGCACCCCGCGAGCATCGAGGAGCAGGACCTGCGCGACAGCGAGAACACCTACAAAGTGCTGACCGAGGAAGTCATCCCGTGCTTCTACAACCGCGACGCCGGCGGCATCCCGCGCCAGTGGCTCGGCAAGGTCCGCCGGGCGATGACCACGCTGGTGCCGCAGTTCAGCACCTGGCGGATGGTGCAGGAATACACGCGCAAGTATTATCAGGCGAAGTAGGCCTGCCGCTCTTCCTCGGAAACTCAATCCGGTCCCACCGACCGGGACGGAGGGCTACGGTTTAGTCTTTGCCGCCTTCTCCAACTCGGACACGAGGGCATCTGCCTGCCATTCGTTGCCGACGAAAACCTTCTGCACTTTGCCGGCGGCATCAATCACCACCGTTCGCAGGTTGTGGTTGAACGGGACCGTCCCCGGCTCGCGCGCGAAGGTCATGCCGAAGCGCTCCGTGAGATCATCAATGTCAATGAGCTTCCCCGTGGCGAAGGTCCAGCGGCTCATGTCCGCACCGTGCTGCGCCTTCACCCGGTTCGCGTGGTTCTGCAGCACCAGCGGCGTGTCGTAATCCACATCGAAGGACAGCGAGATGAGGTGGTAGTTTTTTGGCGCGTCGGGCAGCGCGTTTATCCGCTTCGTCACCTCGGAAAACCGGAAATCCATGCGCGGGCAGAAATCGGGAATCGGGCAGCGCGTGAAGATGAAGGTGATGGCCAGCGCCTGCCCCTTGAACTGCGCGGTGTTGAACGCCTTGCCCAGATGGCTCGTGAGCGGGTAGCTCGGCAGCACGTCGCCCTCCTTCAGCACCTCCACGTCGCGCACAAGACGGAAGCTCTTGCGGTCCGGGTCCGCGACCGGCGGCGCGGCCTTTCCAGTCTTCGTAACTTGGTCAATCCAGCTCTCGTATTCCGCGACGTTGAGGCGGAAGTGGATTGGGTCGTTCGTGCCCAGACTGGCGAGCTGATTGGTGTCCTTCACCTTGAACGGCATGGTCATCTTCGCCATGTAGTTTGGGATTTCCTCGTGGTCAATCACGACGGTTTTGCCGTCGGCCTTGAGTTCCTTCACCACGCCGCGGACGAAGAAGGTTTGGACGTTCGTGCTGGCCGTTGGCGGCATCGCGGGCACCGGCAAGGGCGCGGAAGGTGGAACGGACACCCTCATCGAAGACCGGCCGAACAGGAGCCCGCCGATCAACAGCGCAACCAGCGCCGCACCCAGTGTCATGCCGATGACCATCGGAGAAAGTTTCATCGGCGGAAATCTGTTCTCGTGCGCGGGCTTTGACAAGGCGGCGAAGCGACCGGAGTTGCGACTTGGCTATTCCAATAATTTTCTCACGAGCGCCTGGCTTCACGGGCGCTAAGGAAAGTGGGCCGGGAAGGCTGCCCCGCTAAGCAGCGGCGGGGATCATCCCGGTCTTGCGCGCGTAGTTGAAGAGGCCGCCGGAGTCCACCACCGGGCGCACGTCGCCGAGGGGTTTGAAGGAGTGAACTTCGCCGGTCGCGTGGACTTTCACCGTTAGCGCGTCGAGGTCCACCGTCACCACGTCGCCGGTCTTGAGCACCTCGCACAGGCGCGCGGTGAGTTCGCAGGGATACAGCTCGCCGGTGGCGACGCTGTTGCGGAAGAAGATGCGCGCGAAGCTCTCGGCCAGCACGACGTGGCAGCCGGCGGAGCCGATGGCGATGGGCGCGTGCTCGCGCGAACTGCCGCAGCCGAAGTTCCGGCCCGCGACGATGATCGGGAACTCGCTGTCGAGTTGCCCTTCCTTCACGAATCGCGCGGGGTAGAGCGCATCGGGCAGGCCGACGAGCGCGTAGGCGCCGAGCTTCTCGTATTCCGCCGGGATGGTGGGCACGAGGGTGAGGTATTGCGCGGGAATGATCTGGTCGGTGTCAATGTTATCGCGCACGACATAGACTGGGCCGGTGAACTGACTTTTCATCGGCGCGAATGTGGGGAGGAAGCAAGGGAGTTTCAACCGGAAACTGGTTCAGATCCCGGCGCGTGGTCGGGGCGCGGGGCACCGGTGAACAAGCCGTGGCGCACGCCCGTCAATGCCCCACTCAACTGATATGCACTCAACAAACCTGCTCCGCAGCACGCGTGTGAACCGCGCGTTCACCCTCATCGAGCTGCTCGTTGTCATCGGCATCATCGCGATCCTCGCCGGCATGCTGCTGCCCTCGTTGGCGCGCGCGAAGTTCAAGGCCAAGGTCACGCAATGCACCTCGAACTACAAACAATGGGGCGTGGCTGTGTATTCCTATGCGACCGATGGGGACGGGCGCTTCCCTTCGTGGGCCATGCCCGGCACCGGAGCCAATACTTGGGACGTCCCACTTGAACTGGTGCCAGCGATGACCGCGCAAGGCATGACCGTCCCGATGTGGTTTTGCCCGGTGAAGCCGAGGGCAATTGATCCCATCAACGTGTGGTGTCAGGCCAATCTGGGTCGCCCGGTGCAATCCACCGCGGATCTCAACGCCTATTACCAGCGCGTTTACACCTCGTTCGCCATCCTGGAGGGGCACAACTGGTGGGTGCCGCGGATGAACGGCGGGCGCAAGTCCCCCCAAAACACCGGCACTAACCGGATCAGCGACTACTGGCCGGAACGAGTGGAGGACGCGTTCGCCGCCAGCTTGCCCATCATGTCCGACCGCTGCACAGCCTTGCTCAACACGAGCACCGAGGGTCACCCGTGGAACAACAAGGTGGACTCCATCAACCTCCTGTTCGGGGACGGCCACGTGGAGCTGAACGGCACGTCGAAGATTCAGTTGCAATCGATCGCCTCCGCCAACGGCAACAATTACTACTGAGCCCGCCGTCCGCGAATTTTTGCCGACTGGCGCACGGGCGAGGCCGCTGTCTATCCTCCCGGCGCATGGCAACACATCGCATCGGCATCATTGGCGGCAGCGGACTTTACCACATCGAGGGCTTCACCGATCAGAAATGGGTGAAGGTCAAAACACCCTTCGGCGATCCCTCCGATGAACTCCTCACCGGGCAGCTTGCGGGCCGTGAAGTTGTCTTCCTCCCACGCCATGCGCGCGGCCACCGTCTCCTCCCGAGCGAGCTGAACCACCGCGCCAACATGTGGGCGATGAAATCCCTCGGCGTCCACTGGGTCATCAGCGTCAGCGCCGTCGGCTCGCTGCAAGCCAAGTATCGCCCCTGCGACATCGTGCTGCCTGACCAGTTCCTCGACCGCACCAAGCGCGACTTCGAACACACCTTCTTCGGGCGCGGCATTGTTGCACACATCGCCTTCGCAGATCCCATTTGCGAGGAGTTGCGCCAAATCCTGCTCAAGTCCGCCAAGGCACAGAAGGCGCGCGTCCACGACGGCGGCACCTATGTGAACATGGAAGGCCCCGCGTTCAGCACGCGCGCGGAATCCCTCACCAACCACAAGCTCGGCTACGACGTGATCGGCATGACGAACCTCGGCGAGGCCAAGTGCGCCCGCGAGGCCGAGATCGCCTACGCGACGATGGCTATGATCACCGACTACGACTGCTGGAAGGCGGACGAGGCGCACGTGACCGTCGAGATGGTCATCGAGAATCTCAAGCGCAACGCCGCGACCGCCCAGCGCATCATCGGGCACGTCTTGCCGCTCATTCCGATCGCACCAAGCTGGCCGTGCCACGACGCGCTCCGTTGCGCCATCATGACCGACCCGAAGCTCTGGCCCGCGAAGACAAAGAAGGAGCTCGCGCCATTGCTGAAGAAATACCTCTGAGTCAGGAAGTCGGGACATCCCTGCCTGCGCGGTTCTTGGTCACGAAGTCACGGATCACTTCCATCTCCGCTTCGCCGGCGATGGTGTGATCCTTTGCGAACTCGCTCCACTCGATGTGC
>CAMBZO010000219.1 GCA_945872195.1 Akkermansia muciniphila
AGGCCTACATGGTCAGCGGCACTTCGGCCTCGACGGCATTTGTCTCCGGCCTCGCAGCGGGGATGAAGTCGAGCACCGGCGCTTCCGCAGCCGCCGTGACCGCCAAGCTCAAGGAAGTGCTCGTCGTGCCGAAGCCGAACGGGAATTAAACCGGCGCAAAAAAGTTTAACTCCGCGTCCGCGTCAGTCGCACGCTCACATGCCTCGCTTCGGGGATGATGAACTTCTTCACCTCGACCGTTACCTCCTCCGCGCAAAAGTCCACCAGCACCATCGCCGCGATATCCGCCGCGAGTTTCTCAATCAGCTTCCAGCTCCGGCCCTCGCCGAAGGCCAGCAGGCGGCGCGACACGGCGTAGTAGTCAATCGTCTCGCGCAGGTCATCGCTCGCGGCAGCGC
This sequence comes from Akkermansia muciniphila, assembly GCA_945872195.1. Lineage (GTDB taxonomy): Bacteria > Verrucomicrobiota > Verrucomicrobiia > Limisphaerales > SXTU01 > SXTU01. The sequence goes on from CAMBZO010000219.1 coordinate 399, forward strand.
GGGTGAAATCGCGCTGCATCTCGATGGTGAGCAGCAACCGCTGCGGCTGCGCGCGCTCCGCGTCCGGCACGCCGACGTGGTAGTGAACTTCCAGATCGACGAGGGTGATCGTGTCGGTGGGCATAGGGTGGGTGGTTGAAGAGTTGAAGGGTGGAAGCGTGAACGGGGGCTGCTCTTCAACTCTTCAACTCTTCAACCTCTTCCAAAAGTATCCTCGTCGGCCGGTTCAGCTCCATCCCCATTGCCTCGGCCACCGAGACCCAGCGGAACTCCTCCGCCTCGTCGTTCAGCGTGACGGGCGGGGCGCTGCCGGCGACGCGGCAGGTGTAGTTGAGCAGGAGGAAGTGGGCGTCCCGGTAAAACTCCTTCGAGTGGATGCAGTCCTGCACCAGCACGAAGCGGAGGTCCGTGATGTCGAGGTTGGTCTCCTCCTTCAACTCGCGGCGGAGCGCGTCTTCGGAGCGTTCGCCCCACTTGATCTTGCCGCCGGGGATGCCCCAGAGATGCGACCACTTGTGCGTGCGGATCATGAGCACGTGGTCGTCGGCATCGCGGATGAGACCGCCGACGGTGGAGATGGGCAGCGGTTGAGAGTTGAGGGTTGAGAGTTGAGCGGCGAGGCGCATTTCGTTCCGCGTCAACAGGGCGCGGAGTTCGCCGAGGTGCTCGACGATGAGGTCGGGCGCGGCGGCGCGGAGTTGCGGGAGTTTGTTGTAGCCCGTGAGGACGGCCACGGAATGGATGCCGCCGTGCTTCGCGGTCTCGATGTCGTGCGCCATGTCGCCGATGAAGACGGTGGCTTGCGGGTCGAGGCCGTTCTCGGCGAGGAGCTGCTGGATGACCTGCCGCTTGTCCCAGACGCCGGTGTAAGGCCGGTCAATGAACCGCCCGAAATCCGTGCGCGCGGCCTGGGTCTGCCAGTGGTCGGGATGCACCGTGCTCAGGAGAAACGTCCGCACGCCGCGCTCGCGGCAGAAGACGAGAAACTCGCGCGCGTGCGGCAGCGGCTCGACGAGGTCCTGCACTTCGCGGAAGCGTTCGTGAAACCATTGCTCCAGTTGCACCATCGGCACGCCGGGCAGGTGGCGGTCGTAGAAGGGCTGGAACGGCAGGCAGAACTCGGCGCGGAACTGGTCGAGGGACAGCTCCGGTTTGCCGGCGGAGACGAAGACATGGTTGGTGGCGCGCAGCACGGCGGGCAGGTCATCCACCAGCGTGCCCGACCAATCAAAGATGATGTTCTGAATCATGCGCGCGGGGACTTTGCGGAGGCAGAGCGGAGATGCAACGGAATCCTCCCGCCCGCGGTGATGAGGGGCGTGCAGTTCGCGCTCCGCAAGACGGACACCGCGCACGAGCAGCCGAAGGCGAAGTGCCCGTTCGTCACGCAGCGCGAGAGGGTGAAGAAACTCTGGGGGACCGACGCCGACCCGCTGGCGCACAAGACCGAGTGGGAGGCGAAGCTGTGGCGCGTGAGCCGCAGGCATTTCACGAAGGGGAGCCAGTAATCCGTGGGCGAGGGAGGTATCGAGCAACTCGCGGACAAGCGCACGTCTCCGCATTCGCACGCACTTCACTGCGCGCGGCCAAACTTCTTCTCCAGCTCCTTCAAACTCATCTCGATAATCGTGGGCCGGCCGTGCGGGCAGGTGTAGGGCATCCGGCAGCGGCGCAGGTCGGCGACGAGATTCTCCAACTCCGGGCCGGCGAGCGGGTCGTTGGCTTTCACTGCGTGGCGGCAGACGGTCTTGGCGATGACATCCTCGCCGAGGCGCAGCGCGTTGACGCCTTCCCCGGCGGACTTGAGCGCGTCCACGAGTTCAACCACGAAGCGGCGCGAGTCGGAAACCTTTGCGAAGGGCGGCAGCGCTTCGAGGAGGAAGGTCCGCTCGCCAAACTCGCTGAGCCCCACGCCGAGGCGCGAGAGGATGGGCAGTTGCTTGCGGAGGAACTCCACATCGCGCACGGACAACTCGACGGTCTCGGGAAGCAACAGCCGTTGCGAGTCCGCCTCGCCGCCGGCTTCGAGGCGGTCGAGCATCTGCTCAAACAGAACTCGCTCGTGCGCCGCGTGCTGGTCCATCAGCACGAGCCCGCGGTCGCTCTCCAGCACCACGTAGAGCCGGCTGATGACGCCGACGAGGCGGAGCGGGACGGAAAGCAATGGGGAATGGGGAGCGGTGCTGACGGGTGCCATCGGCTCCACGCTGTCCGCTGACTGCTGACTGCTGACTGCTGTCCGCTGTGCGCTGAATCCCATCGGCAAGGGCGTTTGCTTCGGCGCGGTGGCGGGCCAGTCGGGGATGGGCTTGCCCGGCAGCGATGGGAAGAAGTCGGGGGTGGCATCGGCAGACGGGAGCGGCTGCGGGATTGTGCTAGGGACGCGCTGCTGGGCGTCCTCGTGAGAACTAACTTCGCTCGACGGTAGCGAACACTGGCCGACTGGAAGGTCGGCCGTGCCGGGCGCGTGGAAGCGCAGCAGCGTGTCGCGGATCGCCTGCGTGACAAAGGCGCGGATCGCGCGCTCGTGGTGGAACTTCACCTCGCGCTTGGCGGGATGGATGTTCACGTCCACCTGCGCGGGGTCGAGTTCGAGGAAGAGGCACGCGACGGGGTAACGGCCCTTCATCAACGCGGTGTGGTAGCCCTCCATGAGCGCGAAGTTCAGCGCGCGGTTCTCGATGGGGCGGCGGTTGACGAAGAGATGCTGGTCATCGCGCGAGCCGCGCGAGACCCCGGGCGCACCGATGAAACCCCAGAGGCGGATTGCCGATTGCGGATTGCCGATTGCGGATTGCTCGATGGCGGCGGCGTCGGGTAATTCCGAGTAGGTGCTGCGCGTGTCCACGGTGAGGAGTTTTAAGTCGGTGCCTTGCAGCGCGCGCAGGCGCTCGCGGAGGGCGGCGAGCTGGCCGGCGGGGTCGGTGGCTGGCGGCGCGGTGGGGAGCTGGAAGACGGTGCGGCTGTCCGTGGTGAAGGTGAAGGCGACGTGTGGGTGCGCGAGCGCGGCGAGCGTGAGGTAATGGTGGATGTGTGCGCGCTCGGTCTCCTCGGTGCGAAGGAATTTCCGGCGCACGGGCAGATTGAAGAAGAGTTGGCGCACCTCGACGCTCGTGCCGCTCGGCGCACCGGCGGAGCGGACTTCCAGAATCTTGCCGCCGTGGACGATGACTTGCGTGGCCTCGGGCGACTCGCTGTCACGCTCGCGGGTGGTGAGGGTGAAGCGGCTAACGCTGGCGATGCTCGGCAGCGCCTCGCCGCGAAAGCCCATCGTGGTGATTCGGAAGAGGTCCTCGGCGTTCCGCACCTTGCTGGTGGCGTGGCGTTCGAGGCAGAGCAGCGCGTCGTCGCGGCTCATGCCAAGTCCATCGTCCGTCACGCGGACAAGGCCGCGCCCGCCCGCGAGAATTTCCACCGTGAGATGCGCGGCCTGGGCGTCGAGGGCGTTCTCGACGAGCTCCTTCACGACGCTGGCCGGGCGCTCGATCACCTCGCCAGCGGCGATTTGATTGGCGACTTGCTCAGGCAACAGGCGGATGCGATTCATCGCGGTCCGTGAGTGTCGCGCGGTGAAGCGGGGAGGGGCAAGAATTCAGTGGTCAGTTTTTAGTCAGCGGTCGGGACACGGGATGCTCACTGAAGACTCTATCTGCTCAGGGGCAGCGTGAAGACAAACGTCGCGCCCTTCCCTGGTTCGCTGCGGGCGGAGATTTTACCGCCGTGGCTCTCGACGATCTTCTTGCAGATGGAGAGTCCTAGCCCGGTGCCGTTTTGTTTCCCGTGCGTCACGAACGGTTCGAAGAGCCGCGCGGCAATCTCCGGGGCGATGCCGGGACCGGAGTCTTCGACCTCTGTGACCACTTCGCCGCCGCGCGCAGCCGCGCGAATCGTGATGACGCCGCCGGATTTCATCTCGTCCACGGCGTTGTTGACGAGGTTGCAGTAGAGGCGCGAAAGGCGCTGTGGCTCGACTTGCACGATGACCGGTGGCAGCGGTGACTCGATGCGCAACTGCATCCCGCGCGCGGCGATTTCAGCGCCGATCTCCTCGCCCAACGCAGTGACATACTCGGCGTAGTTGACCGAGGCCAGGACAAGTTGCGGGTTGGTGTTGCGCGTGAAGTCCAGCAGCTCGTTGAGCATGTTGGTCATGCGCGCGACCTGCTGGCAGATGCGCACCTGCGCCTGGCCGCGCATCTCGGGCGTGGCGATCTCCATGCCGGCCATCTCCGCGGCGAGCCCGATGATGTTGAGCGGATTCTTGAAGTCGTGGACGATGGTGCGTGCGAATCGGCCCACCATGGCGAGGCGCTCGGCCTGGAGGATCTCATCAATGTATTTCTGGTTCAGCGAGCGGACGCGGTGGCTGAACTCGCGGATGAGTTTCAGCGCCAGCTTGGGCCGGTGCTCGAGCAGAGCGAGCAGCTCCTCGCGCCCGATGCAGAACGCCCGCGTCTCCACCTCGGCGGTGGCGGTGGCGGAACGCGGCGCCTCCTCCAGTAGGGCCATCTCGCCAAAGAACTCGCCGGCGCTGACGGTCGCCAGCGGGCGTGCATCTTTGTCGACGATTGCGGAGATAATGACAGTGCCCGACTCGACAAGATAGAAACCGTCGCCCGGATCGCCCGCGTGAAAGATGGTCTGGCCAGCCTTGAAACAACGCATCTTGGCGGTGAGCTTCAGCGCCTGCAGATCCTCGTTGAGAAGTCCGGCGAAGCGCCTGTCTTCGGCTGGGGTCATGTGGCAGAAAATGTAGCGGGGTTCCCATTTCCGTAAAGCCCGGAGATTG
>CAMBZO010000220.1 GCA_945872195.1 Akkermansia muciniphila
GAGGGGCCGGTGGCGTAATTGTCGTCGTAGAAGCTTCGGACCGTGGCTGTGAGGTTCCAAGGCTTCGCGTCTTGGGCGAGAGCGGGTTGAAGTGTCACCGCGCCCAACGCCACTAGTCCCGTCGTTGTAATGATCCGATTCATAAGGCCTTTAATATCCGCGCTTCCCACTGAAAATTCACGGCTTTGGTAAGGGATTGGGGCGCCGAGTGTCAACGGTATTATTCCCCTAAACGTCCATCGGCAGCCTCGCGCACGCGCTCGAGGATGACCTCCGCCATCAGCGGCTCGCTGCCGATGCTCGGCGCATACCACAGCCGCCTGCCGTGTCGCTCCGTCGGGTTGCGCCAAGTCGGCTGGCCGCTACGCAACCGCTCCTGCACAACCTCCGCCGGCTCGCCCAGCATCACCGGGATGTCCTCGAAGGAATGCAGCCCGTCGCTGATGAAGAACGGCACCATGGCCAGGTTCTGCGCCTGCGCCATCTGCCAGCACGCGCCGATGCGCGGCTCCTCCTCCATAAACACCGGATAAACCTCCGCATACTCGCCCCCTGCGCGGATGAGCTCCACCTGACGTTCGATGGCCTTGCGCGAATTCTCGTTGTTCCCCGTCCCATGTCCGGCGATGAAAAGCGCCGTGTCCAGCGGCTTCGGCGACGCAGGAGCCGGATGCTCCTCCACCACCGCGCGAGCGCGAGCCAGCAGCACCCGAGTCATGCTCGCATGCGTCCCCACTGGCCCGCAGTAGTGCAACGTCTGCCCACCCCGCTCTTGGATCCGCGCGAAGCCCGGCTGGCCGCCCTGGCTGAAGCCCAACTCGCGCGGGATGACCTGCTCCGTGAAATACCCATCGCTGATGAACAGCGGAACAATGAACACCCGCGGCGCGAATACCCCGCGTAGCACGCCGCTCACGGACGGCTCCTCCTTCCAGAAGCACGGCACGACCTCCGCAAAGATTCCGCGCCGCCGCAATTCGTCGGCGTGTTGATGTGTCGGCGCGGCGGAGTCTGCATTCAACGTCGAGCCATGCCCGACCAGCACCAGCGCCGCGTCTTGAAAAGAGTCACTTGCCACGCGCCATGAATAACACGGACCGCGCAAAAGCCCAAGCCCGAACCCGCTTCCGCTCGTGAAGGTTCGGCCGCGGAGACCGGATTCGAGGCGGCGGCGGCGCTGTGTTTCAAACTTTTCCTTGGCTTGGGTTGCGCGGCACGGGCGGGTTTGTTACGAGTGGCGCCATGAGATTGCCCTTCGTGCTGGCCCTGGCAGCCACGCTCGCCTTCACCTCCGCGCAGGAGACGAAGAAGGCCGGCGAGCCGCCTCTGCCATTTCCTCGCAAAGGCAAATACGGCTACCGCGACAAGTCCGGCGAGTTCCTCATCCAGCCGCAGTTCGACTACGCGGGCGAGTTCAGCGAAGGGCTGGCGGTGATCGGCCTCGGCAAGTTCCCGGCCACGAAATGGGGCTACATCAATCTCCAGGGCAACCTCGTCATCCCCGCGCAGTTCGAGGGCGCGCACGACTTCTCCGAGGGCATGGCGGCGGTGAGTTTCAGCGGCAAACTCGGCTACATTGACCGCACCGGGAAGCTCGTCGTGCCCGTGAAGTTCGACGAGGCGCAGAAGTTCAATGACGGCCGCGCACGCGTGCGCATCATCACGGAGGGCTACGGCTACATCAACAAGCAGGGCGAACTCGTCGTGCCGCTGCAACGCTGAATCGGATGCCGCCGCCCATCCTCGCCGCCCCGCCGCCCCCCGCGGTCCGGCTCACCAACGTCACCAAGACCTTCGGCGCGCACACCGCCGTCCGCGACCTCACGCTCACCGTCCCCACCGGCTGCACCTACGGCTTCATCGGCCCCAACGGCTCCGGCAAGACCACCACCATCCGCACCATTCTCCACATCTTCCACCCCGACTCCGGCGCGGTAGAAGTGCTCGGCGAGCGCAGCACCCGCGCCGCCAACGACCGCATCGGCTACCTGCCCGAGGAGCGCGGCCTCTACAAAAAGATGACCGTCCGCCGCGTGCTCGCCTACTACGCCGCGCTCAAGGGCATGACCCGCGCCGACGCCGCCCGCGAGATTGACAAGTGGCTGGCGAAAATGGGCTTGAGCGAGTGGGCCGACAAGAAAGTCGAGGCGCTCTCCAAAGGCATGGCGCAGAAAATCCAGTTCATCGCCGCCGTCGTCGCCCGGCCCGAACTGCTCATCCTCGACGAACCTTTCTCCGGCCTCGACCCCGTCAACCTCGAGGTCATCCGCACCGCTATCCTCGAACTCCGCGCCGCCGGCACCACCGTCATCTTCAGCACGCACGACATGGCGATGGCCGAGACGATGTGCGACTTCATCTTCATGATTTACCGGGGCAACAAAGTCCTCGACGGCACGCTCGCCGACATCCAGCGCAGCTACGGCGAGGACACCATCCGCGTGAGCTGCGACGGCGGTGTGGAACTCCTCCGCAGCCTCCCCGGCGTCGAGTTGGTGCGCGATCTTGGCCAGTCGCAGGAGCTCCGCCACCCCGACCCGCAAGCCCTCCTGCGCGACCTCGCCCCGCGCACGACCGTCCGCCACTTCGAGGTCACGAAGCCCTCGCTCCACGACATCTTCATCCGCATTGCGAAGCCGGAGGCGCAGGAGTTGGCCGCGCCCAAGACGACAGGAGGCGGGTCGTGAGCGCCCGTGCGGAAACTCTTGGCCAGTCAGCGGCCCAGCAGCAGTTGAAACCGCTGGTGTCCACCGAAGCGGAACGTGGAGAAGCCGCGCCGGTCCAAGGTGAGGATGTCCGCCACATCCAACTCCTGTGCCAACAGCACCAGCGTGGCGTCCGCGAAATCCATCGGCACGTCCGCGTATTTCCGCATCAACTGAGCGGCGCTTTCAAGTTGGGCGAGTTCCGTGCAGCCATGCACTTGGGTGCGGCTTCTGGCCAACAGTTTTACCAACGCCTTCGGCCCATCCGGGTCGTGCCGGAGGAAGTGCATGGTCTCCACGATCACGGCACTGGTGGTATGCACTTGGCCGTCGAACGCCTCCAACGTGTCCGCGCACGGGCCGTGATGCGGGTCGGTCGAGTCCAGATAGGCGACCAGCGGACCGGCGTCGAGGAGCCAGGCTTTCACGGCCGCCAATTATTTTCGCGGATGGCTTTGCGCCAAGAATCTCCATCCGGCACGCGCGGCAACCGCAGCACGCCACGCAGGCCGGAAATACGCTTGCCGAGCGGCTCCGTGTTCACCTCGCGGCTCACAGCCTGCCGCACCACCTCGGCCTCCGAAACCTTCAGCGCGACGGCGCGGGCGCGCAGTTTCCGGCGCAACCCGCCGTCCAGTCGCAATGTCAGTGTGGCATCCATGATTGGCAGCGTAAGACAAAGCGCGACTCCGGCAAGACATCTTTTCCCATGAACAAAGTCTGGCGCGTCGCCTCCACCGAGTATCTCAACGCCGTGCGCAGCAAGGCGTTCATCCTCGGTGTCCTGCTCCTCCCGGTCATCATGGCGATCTCCATCGGCGTGCAGGTTTACGCGCAGAAGAAGACCGACCTCACCCCGCGCCGCCTCGCCGTCCTCGACCGCTCCGGCCAGCTCTACGAAGCCCTCGCCGCCAAGGCCAAGGCCCGCAACGACGCCCTCCGCACGCAGCCGCCCTCCGTCTCCGTCGAGCTACAAGGCCAGCGCCTCAAGATGGACCTGCCGCAGCAACCCGAGTTCGTCCTCGAACCATTTAAGTTCCTCGGCGACGACCTGAAAACTGCCGAGCTGCAACTCTCCGAACGCGTCCGGCGCAAAGAACTCTTCGCCTTCCTCATCATCGGCAAAGCCATCCTCGCGCCCGACGCCACCAATCACACCGAGTTGCTCTACCACACGCAGACGCCCACCTTCCACGAGCTGCCGAGCTGGCTGGACAACACCCTCAACGCCGAAATCCGCGAGCGCCGCTTCACCGCCGCCGGCGTGGACAGCCAGCAAGTCCGCCAGCTGTCCCGCCAGGTGCCGCTCCAGCGCCTCGGCCTCGCCCAGCAGAAGACCACCGGCGAAGTCATCGCCGCCAAACTCGAGAACCGCATCGCCACCCACGCCGTGCCCATTGGCGCGATGCTGCTCCTCTTTATGGTCGTGATGAGCAGCGCGCCCGCGCTCCTGAACACGGTGCTGGAGGAAAAGATGCAGAAGATTTCCGAGGTGCTGCTGGCCAGCGTATCGCCCTTCCAGCTCATGCTCGGCAAGCTCTTCGGCACCGTCCTGGTCTCGCTCACGCTCTCGACCCTCTACCTCGTCAGCGTTGCGTGGATGCTCTGGAAATTCGGCCTACTCGGCCACGTGCCGGGGCACCTTTTCGCGTGGTTCTTTCTCTTCCAACTTCTCGCGCTCCTCATGTTCGGCTCCATGTTCATCGCCGTCGGTGCGGCGTGCAGCGAAATCCGCGACGCGCAGAACCTCATCGTCCCGGTGATGATGGTCCTCCTGATTCCCATGCTCACCTGGATGGCCGTCCTGCAATCTCCCGCCAGTCCGTTCTCCCGCGCGCTGTCGCTCTTCCCGCCCGCCACGCCGCTCATCATGTTCCTCCGCATCGCCATCCCGCCCGGCGTGCCCGGGTGGGAAATCGCCCTCAGCCTCGTGCTCACCAGCCTCTTCACGCTGGGCAGCGTCTGGGTCAGCGCGAAAATCTTCCGCCTCGGCATCCTCTCGCAAGGCCAGACCCCGAGCATCCCGAAGCTCATCACGTGGGTCTTCTCAAAGTAAGGAGGCGGACGCCCAGGTCCCACTCAATAGACATCCCGCTGGTAGCGCTTGTCCTGCTTGAGCGCCGCCACGTAGGCGGTGGCTTCCTCCGCGCGCTTGCCGCCAGCCGTCTGGATGATCTGGTGCAGCGCCGCGTCCACGTCCTTCGCCATGCGGCTCGCGTCTCCGCAGACGTAGAAGCCGCCGCCTTCCTCCAGCCACGCGTAGAGTTCCTTGCCGTGCTCCAGCATCCGCGTCTGCACGTAAATCTTCTCCACCTGGTCGCGGCTGAACGCGAGGTCCAGCCGCGTCAACGTGCCATCGCGCTGCATCGCCTCGAGTTCCTCGCGAAACAGAAAGTCCGTCGCCCCGCGCTGGTCGCCGAAGAAGAGCCAATTCTTCCCCTTCGC
>CAMBZO010000221.1 GCA_945872195.1 Akkermansia muciniphila
ATTCAGCATGGCGACTTCACCTACGAGAACGTGCAGCTCATCAACTGCCGCTCGGGCCGCGACCCGCTCATTCAGATGGCCTGCACGTCGCCGAAGGCCGGCACGGCGGGCCACTTCCGCAACGTGAGCTGGCCCGGCAGCGAGTCGCGCGCGGGCAAGGTCGTGGACCTCGGCGGCGGCCCGCGCAACGAGAAGCTGGAGCACGCGGTGACCTACTTCTTCCACGGCTACCCAGCGGCGGGCGAGGTGACGAAGGTGGTCAGCACGAAGTTCCCGGCGGCTGGGAGCGCGGGTTTTGCGAGTGTGGAGAAGTTCACCGGCAAAGACGTGCGCGCCGCGAAGTCTGCGCCGGTCGCGTTCCCGCAACTGCTCACGCCCGTGGATGACCTCCCGCCCGCGACGGTCATCACCTCCGCCAGCAAGCAGGCCGACGGCAAGCTGCTCGTGCGCGGCGTGACGCACGACAATGGCGAGGTCGCCGACGTGACGGTGAACGGCCAGCGGGCGAAAATCCTGACGCAGCACGCGGGCGTCGCGGACTGGGAGCTGACCTTGACCGCCGCGAAGGAGATCACTGCCACCGCCCGCGACCGCGCCGGGAATGCGGAGCGCAACGGACACAAACTCACGTTGCCATGAACCGCCGGACGTTTCTTTACTCCGCCGCCTCGGCCACCGCCGCCCTCACGTCGCACGCCGCCGTGCCGCGCACGCCGATCGTGGACACGCACACGCACTGCTTCGCGGGCAAGGCGGACGCGCGTTTCCCCTACCATCCGCGCGGCACTTACCAGCCGGAGCAGCCCACCTCGCCGGAGTTTCTGCTGAAGCTCATGGATGGCGCGGGCGTGGACTTCGCCATCGTGGTGCATCCCGAGCCGTATCAGGATGATCACCGCTATCTGGAACACTGCCTCGCCGTCGGCAAAGGTCGGCTCAAGGGCACGCTGCTCGTCTTCTGCGACCGGCCCGGCTCGATGGAGAAACTGCCGGAGCTCGCCAAGCGCCTGCCCGTCGTGACCGCGCGCATCCACGCATTTCAGGCCGACCGCCTGCCGCCCTTCGGCAAGCCCGAGTTGCGCCAGCTTTGGAAACTTGCCAGTGACAGTGGGCTGGCAGTGCAACTCCACTTTGAGCCGCGCTACGCCGCTGGCTTCGAGCCGCTCATCCGCGAGTTCAAGCAGACCCGCGTCATCGTGGACCACTTGGGTCGGCCGTTTCAGGGCGCGGCGGAGGACAACGACCGCGTGCTGCGCTGGGCGGATTTTCCGAACGTGGTGATGAAGCTCTCTTCCTTCCCGGCCCGCGACGCGAAGGAAGCGGCGGACTTGCCGCGCGTGGTCCGTCGGCTCGCCGATGCCTTCGGGGCCGACCGGCTCATCTACGGCGGCGGCTTCGATGAAAAGGCGACGCCTGAAACTTACCGGGCCGAACGCGAGCGCACCGCCGCGCTGCTGGATTTCCTTAGGCCCGAGGCACGCGCGAAGGTGATGGGCGCGAACGCGGCGAAGCTGTTCGGCTTCAAGATCGGCTGACCCAGTGGCAACAGCGGGTTGAAGTCGGGCCGTTCCGTCGTTCGTTCACCCGCAGAAGCTCGCCAAGTCATGGCTTGCTACCGACTCCCTGTGAAGCCCGCCGAGTGGCATCGCGTCTGCCATCAGTGACTTGGAAATTCTCCTCGCCGGCACGGGACATTATCCGGCAAGCGTTTCGCTGCTTGAGCGGAGTGCTCTGGCTCAGTTCAACGCTGCCGAGTTGGGCGGCTGCGCCTGTCGCTGGGACGGATTTCAGCAAGGCAGTTGCTCCCTACCTCGCCAAGCATTGCAGCCATTGCCACAGCGAGAAGCAGCCCAAGGGTGAGTTCCGCCTCGACACGTTGTCCACGAAGGTTGGCTTCGAGAATACGCCGCAGTGGATCGAGGTGATGGAACGCATCAGCTCCGGGGAGATGCCGCCCAAGAAGGAGAAGGTCCGGCCCAGCGCGGCGGACAGCGCCAAGATCGTTGAGTGGCTGGCCGCCCGGCTCAAGGAGGGCGAGTTCGCCCGCATGGCCGCCCGGGGCCGCGTCTCTTACAATCGCCTGACCCGTGAGGAGTATGTGAACACCGTGCGCGACCTCATCGGCGTGCAGTTCGATGCCACCGACCCGGGCGGTTTTCTGGAGGACGCGGAGTGGCATGGCTTCGAGCGCATCGGCTCCGTGATGACGTTGTCGCCGTCGAACGTGGAGAAATATCTGAGCGCGGCGGAGGTGATTCTCGCGGAGGCGTATCCCGAGAAGAAGCCGCTACCCTTGCAGTATTCGATGCCGGCGGTGCGCGAGTCGCAGATCAAGGAAAGCCACCGCGAGCGGTTGCGGGAGCTGGGCTTGCTGGACAAGGTGCGCTTCGAGATGTGGCCGGGGGACATCTTCCGCTACTCCGCTTCCGAGTCGCTGCCCGAGGCCGGCATCTACGAGATCAGCTACACGTTGAGCGGGTTGAAGCCGGAGAAGGACCGTGCGCCGCGGCTCTTCGTGTATGAGACGCGTCTCGACCGCGTGCTGCACCAGCAGGACGTGCTCGCGGCAGAGGACAAGCCCATCACGGTGACGTTCCGCGCGCACTTGCCCAAGGGCCGACCCAGCATCCATGTGATCAACGACGTGCCCGGGCCGTCGAACACGCCGCCGTCCGGTCGCCACGGGGACCGGCCCTTCGTCAGCACGAAGGAAGGCCGCAGCCCGTGGCAGATGAAGCTGACCGATGAGCAGGGCCGCCCGCGCTATCCCTTTCTGATCATGGACTCGGTTTCGTGGCGCGGGCCGATCATCACCGACGAGGAACAGCGCCGGCGCGAGGAGTATGTGCCGCGCGAGGACGGCAACCTGGACCAACTCCGCGAGGGCTTGGGCCGGCTGGCGCGGCGCGCGTTTCGTCGTCCCGTCACGGCGGAGGAGTTGGATGAGTTCGTCGGCATCGCCAAAGCCGAGCGCGCGGCGGGCGAGAAGTTCCGCGATGCCGTGAAGGCCAGCATGCTCGCCGTCCTTTGTTCCAAGAGCTTTGTCTTCATCGCCGAGGGCGACGAGTCCGCGAACCGGAACGAGCTGAACGATTGGGAAATCGCCTCCCGCCTCTCCTACCTGCTCTGGAGCACGATGCCCGATGACGAGCTGTTCGCGCTGGCGGAGCAAGGGAAGCTGCGCGACAAGGCGGAGTTGTCGCGGCAGGTCGCGCGGATGCTGGCTGATCCGCGGGCCGTGCGCTTCAGCGAGTCCTTCGCCTCGCAGTGGCTGAAGCTGCGCAACGTCGGCCGCTTCCCGCCCGACAAAAAGATTTACCCCGATTACGACGCGCACTTGGAGAAGAGCATGGTGCGCGAGCCACGGGCTTTCTTCCACGAGGTGCTGAACGGCGGGCTGACCTTGCGTGAGTTCCTGAACTCCAACTGGAGCATGGTCAATGCGCGGCTGGCGCAGTTCTACGGGCTGGCCAGCCCGGCTGGGGCCAACGACGAATTCCAACGCGTCTCATTGCCGACGGACAGCCGGCGCGGCGGACTTCTCACTCAAGCTGCGATCCTGTCGCTCACGTCGGATGGCACGCGCCACCGGCCGGTGCATCGCGGCGTGTGGTTGTCGGAAGCCATCTTGGGCAAGTCCCCCCCGCCGCCGCCGCCGAACGTCGATCCCATCGCGCCGAATCCGGTGGATGCCCCGAAGGCCACGCTGCGGATGAAACTGGAGGCCCACATCCACGATCCGAGCTGCGCCTCCTGCCACAGCCGGATCGATCCGCTCGGCCTCGCCTTTGAGAACTACGATGCCATCGGTCGCTGGCGCACGGAGGAAGTCACGGACGGCGCGGGCAAAAACCCGGCGGTGAATCCCGCAGGTAAACTGCCCGACGGTCGCACCTACGAGACGCCTGAGGAGTTCAAGCGGCTGCTGCTCGCCGACCTCGACACGTTTAACGCCACGTTCATCGAGAAGCTCGCCACCTACGGCCTCCGCCGCAGCATGTCCTTCGGTGACCGCGAGGGTCTCGCGGGCATCGCCCAGGCGAGCAAGGCCAAGGACTACCGCCTGCGCGACCTGCTGGAGGCGTTCGTCCTTTCCGACCTGTTCGCCAAGCGCTGAAATTCCACCACCAAAATTTATGGCCAACCTCAACCTGAACCACTGGCGCATCAGCCGCCGCACCGCGCTGCGCGGCCTCGGAGCCACCATCGCCCTGCCGTTGCTTGATTGCATGGGCGCGCTGCCGGCTCCGACCACGCCGAAGCGCAGCGTGTTTCTCTACATCCCGAACGGCGTCAACACGCTGAGTTGGCAGATTGAAAAGGCGGGCCGGGAGTTTGAGTTCAGCACCCCGCTGAAGTCGCTCGAACGCCACCGCTCCGACGTCACGCCCATCAGCGGCCTGCACCATCCCATGGTCCTCGGCAAGCACCACAACTGCGACAAGGTCTGGCTCACCGGGGCCAACGTCCCCGGCGACGGCGGGGCCTTCCGCAACACCGTCTCCGCCGACCAGCTCATGGTCGAGGCGCAGGGCGTTTCCACGCGTTTCTCCTCGCTGGAACTGGCCATCGAAGGCCACTCACTCGCATGGTCCAAGGACGGCATCCAGATTCCCGCCGAGCGCAACTCGCAGCAGATTTTCAACCAGCTCTTCGGCGTGGAAAAGGAGAGCAAGGAAACCCTCCGTCGCCGCCTCAGCCGCCGCGGCAGCATTCTCGACCTCGTGGCCAACGACGCCAAGCGCGTGGCCCACAAACTCGGCAGTCAGGACCGCACGAAACTTGACGAGTATCTCACCGCCGTGCGCCAGGTGGAGACCCGCACCCAGCGCGCCGACGAGTGGCTGAACATCCCCAAACCCACGCTCGCCGGCGGCGACGCTTCGCGCCTCAGCCAGCGGCTCGACATGAAAAAGGTCGCGGACTACCACCGCCTCTTCTTCGACCTGATGGTGATGGCGTTGCGCACGGATTCCACGCGCGTCATCAGTTGCATGATTTGCAGCGAGTCCAACGGCGGCGCGATTCCCGACATCGGCATTTCGCAGACCCGCCACGGGCTTTCGCATCACAACGGCGACCCCGAGCAGCTTCGTAGGCTCACGCAAACCGACACCTTCCTCGTCGAGCAACTCAGCTACTT
>CAMBZO010000222.1 GCA_945872195.1 Akkermansia muciniphila
ATGGCGAGGAGCCAGAGGACGCGCGCGAGGTTCGAGGTCTCCTTGTAGGCGAGCCAGACGTAGAAGGTGAGGAAGGCGAAGTAGGTGTCGAACAGCGTGGCGATGAACCACGGGTGCGTGGCGACTTCACGAGGCGTTTTCCACAACGCAATTTCCGAGCTGGCCCACGTGGTCACGCCGAGCATGGCGATGAGGACGAAGGCGGCGGCGAAGCGGAGCGAGGAAATCATAGCTCTATTTTTGCCATAGATGGGCACAGATGAAACACAGATGGGAAGGGCATCAGAAGGGCAGGAAGGCTGGGGCGAGAGAACGGGAATCTGTCCCAGCAGTCTTGTCCTGCTTTCCTGATAAAAAACTTCTCCTCGTCCCAGCGGTGTTTCATGTGTGTCTATCCGTGGCTCACATCAGTGAGCGGTTGTTCGGGCGCGTGTAAACGGCTTGCACGACGCTGATGTTGCGGTGGGCGAAGGCGGCTTCGCAGTAGCTGAGGTAGTAGTTCCACTTGCGGATGAAGCGGCCGTCGAACTTGAGCTTGTGCAACTCCTCGTGGTGGGCGTTGAAGCGCGCGCGCCACTCGCGCAGCGTGCGGACGTAGTGCAGGCCGAGGTCGTGCAGCTCGAACATATGCAGGTCGCTCACGCGCTGGAGGGCCTCGGTGACGCGGCCCACGGACATGAGGAGCGAACCGGGGAAGATGTGCTTTTGAATCCAGTCCACGCCGGTGACGAACTGGCGGTAACGGCTGTCGGGGCTGGTGATGTATTGCAGGGCGAGCAGGCCGTGGTGCTTGAGCAGGTGGTGGCACTGGCGGAAGTAACCCTCCACATAGCGCTCGCCGACGGCCTCCAGCATCTCGATGGAAATGATTTTGTCGAAGCGGCCCGTGACATCGCGGTAGTCTTGGATGCGGACCTCCGCGTTGTCGCCGATGCCCTCGCGGACGAAGCGTTCGCGGCAGTAGTCGTGCTGGGCCTTCGAGAGTGTGAGGGTGGTGACTTGGCAGCCGTATTTCTTCACCGCGTGGCAGGCGAGGCCGCCCCAGCCAGAGCCGATTTCAAGGACGTGGTCAGTGGGCTTGAGGCGGAGCGTGCGGCAGAGCGCCTCATACTTCGCGGCCTGCGCATCCTCGATGGTCTGCTCGGGCGAGGTCCAGATGCCGCACGAATAGGTCATGGATTCGTCGAGCCAGAGCTTGTAGAAGTCGTTCCCGAGGTCGTAGTGGTCGGCGATGTTTTGGCGGCTGCGCTCGCGGGAATTGCTTCGGAACGCGTGCTTGAGGCGATTGCCGAGTCGCAGGAGGTTCAGCGCGGCGGGTTGGGCGTGCGAACCAGACATGCCGGGCGCTTGCTCGACGTTCTCGATGAACCAGCCGAGCACGGCGGGGAGATTGTCCGTGTCCCAATCGCCGTCCACGTAAGCCTCACCGAAGCCGATGTCGCCGTAGAGCACGCAGCGCTTGAAGAACTCCGGGCGGTTGATGCGGAGGTGGGCGGTGACCTCTGGCGCGTGGCCGAAGCGGCGGGTCGCGCCGCCGGGCAGGGTGACGTGCAGGCAGCCCAAGGTCATGCGCGCAAGCGACTGCTCGATGGCGCGCTGGTAGAAACCCGCGCGCAGGATCTGGACCGGGGCGTCGGTTTCGGAACGGGTGATGTTGCTCATCTGGGCGGCGGAATGGTAACGGCAAGGCGCAAAGGCGCAAGGCGGGGAAAATCTGATGTGCGGCAGCCGGAGCGGGACGGCGTAATCAAAGCCGTCGCTTTCATGCCTTGCGCGAGGCTTGGTTCCGCAACGACTCGTGCGGGTTGAAGACGCCTTGTTGGAGGTGCGGGTTGGCGGCCTTGCGGTGCCAGGGGACGTTCTTCCACCACAGCTTCAGCGCGTGCCAGTGGATGAGCGTGATGACGCGCAGGGTGACGAGCGGATACTTGAGCGTGAGGCGCGCGAGGTTCGCGTCGGTGAGGGGGACGCGGCGGCCGGTGAGCGCGGTGAGGAGCACGGGGCGGTCGCCTTCAACATCGTCGATGTGGATGTCGAGCTGCTCGCCGGGGACGCGCAGTTTGAAGTCGAAGGCGAGGTCTAGCGCAGCGAAGGGCGAGACGTAAAAATGCTTCGGGACGATGCGGCGGAAGCAGCCGTCCGGTGCGAGGTCTTCGGGGCGGAGGAGGAAGGGCTTTTGTTCACCGAAGGTGTTGCCGACTTCGGCCACGGCGCAGAGCGGGCGGTCTTGGGCATCGAGGCAGAAGTAGAACGAGACGGGGTTGAAGACGTAGCCGAGGACGCGGCAGTGGGTGAGGAGCAGGACGCGGGTGTCGGCGGGAAGCGGGAGGCCTTGGGCGGCGATCCAAGAAAGGAGGTTCGCTTTGGCGGAGACGGGGGAAATTGCAAATTGCAAATCGGGGGAGACGCTCGGCGCGAGATGGTCGCTGTCGTTGAAGCGATAAAGGTTGGGGCGGTTGTGGCTGACGAGGCGGAGAGGGAGCGTGTTGAGTTCGTCGAGGTCGAGGCAGAAGAGGAAGATGCCGTAGCGGAAGCGGTGCTCCTTGGGAGTGAGGCGGTGGTGCATCACGGAGCAGTCGTAGAGGCAGGAGCGGAGTTCCGTAGGCGCAACCTTCAGGTTGCGCTTCGGTGCGTCGTCACCGGCGCGCGGGCTGAAGCCAGCGACTACGGGGTCGTGCGTGCTCACTCCCAAATCCTCTCACCACTCACCGCCCGGCTGCAATCCAGCGCGGAGGCGAACGCGTCTTCGTGGAAGCCATTCTTGAAATAGCTGCCGGCGAAGAAGACGCGGTTGGCGGGGCGCGTGTTGAGCGACGGGAGTTCGGTCTGCGCTTGCGTGGCGGCGAGGTTGAAGAGGGGGTGGTGATACTCGATGCGGCGCAGGATTTTGTCGGGCGCGATTTGGTCCGCGCCGTTGATGGAGACGAAGTAGTTCACGCGGTCGGAGAGGCCTTGCAGCGAGTTCATCCAGTAGATGGTGGAGGGGACTTCGCGGCCGGTGGCGTCGCGCTCGACGCGATAATTCCACGAAGCCCACGCGAGGCGCGTGCGGGGCATCACGGAGGCGTCGGTGTGGACGGTGGCGAGGTTCGACTGGTAGCGGAACGCGCCGAGCAGGCGGCGCTCGGTGGCGTCGGCATCGGTGAGGAGGGCGAGGGATTGGTCGGCGTGCGCGGCGAGGATGACGCGGTCGAAGTGCTCGGTGCGGCCGTCGGCGGTGGTGACGGTCACGGCGTCGGCGGTGCGGCGGACGGCGGTGACTTGCGCGTTCAGGCGGACGCGGTTTTGCGCGCGGAGCGGGGCGAGGAGTTTGTCCACGTAGTGCTTCGCGCCGCCGTCCACGGTGAGCCACGGGTGCTGCGTGTGCAGGCCGAGGAAGCCGTGGTTGTGGAAGAAGCGCAGCAACGTGATGGCGGGGAACTCCAGCATCAGCTGGGGCGGCGTGCTCCAGACCGCGCCGCTCATGGGCACGAGGTAGAGGCGGAGGAAGTCGTCGCCGTAGCCGCGCGCGCGGACGTAGTCGGCCACGGTCATCGCGGCGAACGCGGGGTCGGTGAGCGCGGCGACGGCCTCGGTGTTGAAGCGGTTGACTTGCGCGAGCATGCGCCAGAAGCGCGGGCGGAGGAGATTGCGGCGCTGGGCGAAAAGGTGGTTCACGCTGCTGCCGCTGAACTCGATGCCGCTGGGCCGGTGCTGGACGCTGAAGGACATCTGGGTGGGCTTCACGCGCACGCCCAGCTCGCGGAAGAGGCGGGTGAGGTGCGGGTAGGTGACCTCGTTATAGACCATGAAACCGGTGTCGAAGGCGGCGTGGCCGGAGCCTTCGGGGACGGCGATGGTATTGGTGTGGCCGCCGGGGTAATCCGCTTGCTCGAAGAGCGTGAGGTCGAAGCGCGACTGAAGGAAGTGCGCGCAGCCCAACCCGGCGATGCCGGTGCCGATGATGGCGAGGCGTTCCGTGGACATTACGCTTGCGAAGCGATTTTCTCTCGGCCCTCCGCAAGCACATCCGTCGGCACCGGCCTTAAATTCCAAATCAACCCCGTCCACGAGAGCGCCTTCAATCCGTAGTAGGTGAGGTCAATTTCCCACCAGTAGAAGCCCTGGCGCGTGGAGTGCATGTAGTGGTGGTGGTTGTTGTGCCAGCCCTCGCCGAGCGTGAGCAGCGCCAGGAGGAGGCTGTTGCGGCTGGTGTCGCCGGTGGCGAAGCGCTGGCGGCCAAAGACGTGCGCGAGCGAGTTGATGAAGCAGGTGCAGTGGAAGAGGACGACGGTGCTGATGAAGCCCCAGATGAGGAGTTGCCCGCCGGAGGTGCCGAGGGCGGGATGCGCGCGCTCCAGCCAAGCGCCCGTGCCGTAGAGCGTCGCGCCGAGCAGCAGCGGGACGAGCGCGTCGAAGCGGTTGAGGAAGACGAGTTCGGGATACTTGGCGAAGTCCTTGATGCGGCTGTAGTCGGTGGGGAAGTTGCGGGCGTTGGTGATCCAGCCCATGTGCGCCCACCAGAAGCCGTGCTGGCGCGGCGAGTGCGTATCCGCCTCCTCGTCCGAGTGCTGGTGGTGGTGCCGATGGTGCGCCGCCCACCAGAGCGGGCCGCGTTGGATGGCCGAGGAGCCGAGCGCGCCAAACAGGAACTGCATGAACCGCGAGGTCTGGAAGCTCCGATGCGAGAAGTAGCGGTGGTAAAACCCAGTGATGGCGAACATCCGCACTAAGTAGAGCGCAACCGCGACAGCGGCGGCGGTCCAACTCCAGCCGACCCACAGGACGCCAAGGCAGATGGCGTGAAGAAAGATAAACGCGCAGCAGCGCCCGAAGTCCACTTTGTCCGGCTTGGCGCGGGCGGTGGCGAGGTCGTCACTGCCGTAGTCGGAGTCGAACCACTGAACGACGGCAGTGAGAGATGTGCGAAGCGAGATCATTCCAACGAGGGAAGAGCCAATCACATTTGCGCAGGAGGGTCAAACCTCGGTTTGTAAAACAATTGTAAATGGGGCTTATTGCCCTGCCTACAGAAAATCATGGATTGACTTCGAGGAGGTGGCCGATACGCTGCCGACAACGTGGGAACTGAGTAACTTAAGTAACTGCCACTGCCCTTATGAAAAACTT
>CAMBZO010000223.1 GCA_945872195.1 Akkermansia muciniphila
GCCCCGTCCCGCGAGAACTCCCGCAGCACGATCTCCTGCTGAAACGGGTGCTTCTTCACGGCCTTCTCGTTGATGGTGATGCCCAGGCCGGGCTGAGTGTTCGGGCGCACGATGCGGCCTTTCTTCTCCACCGTGAAGCCCTCCTGCACCACGTCCGCGCGCCACGGCACGTCGTTGTGGACGGTCTCGCAGATGATGTAGCCGGGCTGCGAGAAGCCGAACTCCAGCGACGCCGCAGTGCTCACTGGTCCCTGCGGATTGTGCGGCGCGAGCGCGATGCGATGCGCGTCCGCGAGCGCCGCGATGCGTCGCGCCGCCGTGAAGCCGCCGCAATGCGTCAGGTCGAGCTGACAGATTTCCACAGCGCGCTTCTCGAAGAGTTCCTTGAACGCCTCGAGGTTCGTCACGCGCTCGCCGCTCGCGACCGGCGTGGTGAGCGCCGCGTTGATGCGCGCGAGTCCATCCACGCACTCGGGCCAGCACGGCTCCTCGAAGAAGTAGAGACCATACGCGTCGAGCGCCTTGCCGAACTTCAGCCCCATCGCCGGCGACGGGCGCGCGTGGCAGTCCACCATGATGTCAATGTCCGGCCCCACGGCGTCGCGCATCGCAGCCACGGCGGCTTCGGCGGCCCGCACCGGTTTCTGGCCCTCGATGGGCATCGTGCTCGGCACCGCCATGCTCTTGAACGCGGTGAAGCCGTCCGCCACCGCCGCCAGCGCGAGGTCGGCGAAGCGCTTGGCGTTGTCCACTGGCGTCTCGTAAAAATCCTCCATGCGCCCGCCGCCGAGATGGCAGTAAGTCCGCACGTAATCGCGCACCGGCCCGCCGAAGACCTTCGCCAGTGGCAGCCCCGCAACCTTCCCGACGATGTCCCACAGTGCGAGGTCAATGCCCGCGATGGCCGTCGCACGCACGATGCCGTGCCCGTGCCAGAAGTGCTGCCGATACATCATCTGCCACAGATGCTCGGGCCGCGTCGGGTCTTCGCCCACGAGCAGCTCCGCGATGTCCTCGATGGCCCCGACGACACTGCGCGTGTGCCACTCCAGCGTCGCCTCGCCCCAGCCGATAAGTCCCGGCTGGTCGGTGACGACCTTCACAAACACCCAGTTCCGCATCCGCGCGTGGCACACGAGGGTTTCAATCTTTTTGATTTTCATGAGTTTGTTTTAGCCACGGATTGAACACGGAAGAAACACGGAAAGGAGCGCGGCGTTCACGCCGCAGAAAGTCACGCAGAGCGAACGGCTGTCGAGTTCACAAAGGCCCTTGGGCCGGCGGACACTTCTGCGGCCTGAAGGCCGCGCCCCGCTCGCCTCTTCCGTGTTCAATCCGTGTTTCATCTGTGGCTAAAAATCCTTCATCCGCTGCGCCACGGCCTCGATGACCTGCTCCAGACTCCCCGGCGCGACGACCGCGATGGTCTCCTGGTAAATCCCCGTCCCGTAAAGCTCGCGCGGCGGCAGATAGGACGCGCCCCAGTCCGCCGCAATCGTCGCGACGATGATGGCCTTGCCGGGGAAGCGTCGGCGCAACTCCGTCTGGAGCACGCTGTAGAACTCGCCCTGCACGCCAAGCCAGAAGGCGTCGCCCATGCGCCAGAGCGTGACTTGCAGCGGGAACTGCTCGCCCCTCGGCAATTGCGAGAGCCGGTGCAGCAGCCGGCGCTTGCGCTCTGCCATTGCGCGGCAATCGGCGGCCTTGGCCGGGTCGCCTGCCGCACGGGCTGCGTCTTCGTCGGCTTGGAACTGTTTTAACTCCGTCTCCACCTGCGCCGCCGTCGGCTGGCCGGGGCGATATGGCAACGGCTCATTCCACCGCGCGACATGCCACGCTGACTTCGCCGCGAGTTCATCAACGGGCAAAGGCTCGTGCGCCCACGCGCCGAGCGTCGCGCCGGAGACGACGGGGCCGGTGTAGCGGAAGCGCGTGCCGGCCGCCGGAAGCCCGGTGAGCGCCGAGAGCGCTGCGTAGGCGAGCTGGCGACCGTTGCGATCCGCCACCGCCGCATCGCCCACGAAGCCCTCGACCGGTCCCAACTCGCCGCTCGCGCCTTGCAGGAAGAGGCACGGTGCGCCCGTCTCGCGCTCGACCACCTCGCGCAGCGCGCCGATGTAGTCGGGGCTGATGCGCGTGTTGTCCCACGCGAGGGTGGTCGGGTGGCACGCGTAGTTGACCACGCTGGCGAGCAGTGTGCCGTCGCTGCCCGTCACGCGCGCGACGAGCACGGTGTCGTCTGCGTGCACGGCGGGATTGAAGCCGCAGGCGTAGAGCTGGCGCTCCGCGTCCCAGAAGTCGCGGTGCGCGGCGAGATTGCAGCGGCCGTTGCCGTAAGTGATGTCGGCGGGCGTGAGCTGGGCCAACGCTTCTTTCACCAACCCCGCCGCGCATTCCGCCATGCTCCGGAGATAGCCGGGAATCAAATCACCGCCCGGCAACGCCGCGCGTTCCAGCCCCATCAAACCCGCGCCGTGTGTGTGCGAGAAGACGACGAGGATGCTTTCCTTCGGTTGCCCCGTGGCCTGCGCGATGTGCGCGATGAGTTGCCCATGCTCCACCGCACCGAGGATGCAGTGGTCGAGGGCGAGGAGGATTTGGCGGCTACCGCCAGCGAGCGCCTCAAACACCGCCACCGTCGCGCGCAGCGGGCGGTGGATGCCCGTCGCGCGCTCGTGTTTCGCCGCGCCCCACATGCGATGATAGATGTTCGCGGGCGGCGTGATGTCGCCCCACGCCAGGGCGAAGCGGCAGCGGCTTTGCGGAGTTTCAACTTGGGTCATGGCTGGGAATCGGACTTCGCGCGCACCAGCGCTTGTTCAAACACGCTGCCGTCCGGCTTCAGCAGCCACCAGCACAGCGCGCTGCCGAGGTAGAGCGCGCCGAAGGTCAGGAGAACGATGTTCCAGTTCTGCTCCTTGCCCAGCAGCAGCGGCACGGCCAGCGGGAAGAGCATCGCGCCGAAGTTGCCGGTCATGTTCATCACGCTGTTGACGGTCGGCACATGCTCGCCGCCCATGTCGATCGTGATGGTGTAGCTGCATGGCCCCGCGACCGCCGCGAAAAACGACCCGGCGCTGATGATGAGCACTGCGGCCAACGCGTCGGCGAAGAAGTAGGCGGACAAGGTGAACATCGCACAAAGGCCGAGCGAAATGATAGCCACGCCTCGTCGCGCGAGGCGACGGCTGCCGGTGCGCTTGAGGACCGCGTCGGAAATCACGCCGCCCGCGAGACTGCCCACCACGACTGCGAGCAGCGGGAGCATCGTAAGAAAACCGGACTTCAAAATGGTCACGCCGCGCGCTTCCTGAAGATACGTGGCAAACCAGCTCGTGAAGAACATGTAGCCGGCAGCGCGGAAGAACTGCTGGCCGCAGATGCACCACATGGCGGGGCTGGTGAGGAGTTGGAGCCAGGGAGTCGGCGGGGCCGGCGACTGGCAGTCGCCGGCACGGGTGATGGGCGGCTCCGCAGCTTCGTCTCCCTCGCCCCCATCGGGGGAGAGGGCTGGGGTGAGGGGTCGGGCGGACTCGATAAGCTCCCGCTCCGCTGCGTTCACCGCGCCGTGCTCACTCGGCGTCTCGCGGAACCAACCCCAGAACCACGCCGCCCACAGCAGCCCCGGCAAACTGTAGAGCACGAACATCCACCGCCACCCAATCTCCACCACGAGCCAACCCGTCAGCGCCGCGCCCACCGCGCCGCCGACGGACATGAAGCTGCCGAGCGCACCGGTCGCGAACGCCTGGCCGGTCTTGGGAAACCACTTCGCCACGACGCCGGTGCAGATGGGGAAAAGGCCAGCTTGCGAAACGCCTTTCACCACGCGCATCGCGAGGACGTTCACGAAACCGCCCAGCGCCGTCGCCGCCGTGGCGATGGACCACACGATGGCGAACGCCGGCAACGCGCGCCGCGCGCCGAACCGTTGCCCGACCCACGCGCCGGGAATCTGGCAGACGGAATACGAGATGAAGAACGCGCTCATCAGCCAGCCGGACTGCTCCTTCGTCAGCCCAAGGTCCGCCCGCACCGTGCTCTCGGCCACCCCGATGGCATTGCGGCTGACGTAGGAAAGCGCGGCGGCGGCACACAACCCCGCGAGGACGATGAAGCGCGTGTGCGTCGGGGCGTTCATCTGTGGCTAAGACTTCGGGTTCGCCGCCTCAATCATCCGGTCGAAGAGCCGGTCCACTTCGCGCGTGGTTTCGGCGTCGAGCCGGAAGCCGACGGGGCCGCGGACGAGGGTGTTCTTGAAGATGCCTTGCCGCACGAGCAGGTGTTTCTCCACGGCGAGGAAGGCGTCGAGGCTGGTCTGCATCGAGATGAGCGCGGCCAGCGGGCCGTGGATGCGGTCGGCGCGCGCGGTGTCGCCGGCGGCGAGCGCGTGCCAGAGCGGGACGAGGCCGCGGATGAGGTCCGCGCCCGGCATGGTGCCGACGATGCCTCGCCGGAAGGAGTCCACGAGCGCGATGCCGCCGGTGCCCTCGAAGACGCGCGCGCGGCCGCCCGTGGCGTCGCGCAGCTCGGAGAGCTTCGGGCCGATGGGGCTGGCCTCGGGCTTGTAGAGCACGCGCTCGGGGCCGAACTCGTCGAGCAACCGCGCCTGCATGGCGATGGGCATGGGCTTGCCGACGTAGCCGCTGGCGTCCTGCACGATGACCGGGAGGTGGATGGCTTCGATAATGCGCCGGTAGTAGGCGAGCAGTTCGCCTTCGCCGATGCCCACGGACACGGGCGGAATGGCCATCACCGCGTCCGCGCCGACGGACTCGGCGTGCCGCGCGTAACGCTCGGCGACCTTGCTTGACTCCGCGCCCACGCTGATGACCACCACGCCACGCGCGTGGCCGAACTTGCACGCGGCGGTGGCGAGTTCCTCCCGCTCCTCGCTGGAGAGGCGCAGCGTCTCGGAGACCATCGCCATGACGATGCCGTGCGCGCCGCAGTCGTAGAGCCAGGCGATTTCGCGTTCGAGCGTGGCGTGGTCAATCGTCTCGTCGGGATGGTAGGGCGTCTGGAAGACGGGCAGGACGCCGCGCAGCTCGCGTGTGGTGGAACTCATGAGTCGCGGGAGTTGTAGCCGTCGGGCAGGGGATGACA
>CAMBZO010000224.1 GCA_945872195.1 Akkermansia muciniphila
AAGCCCGCGCTGCCGCTCATCTTGCCGGAGGCAAATCGCGGCGCAGGGGCGTTCCGCATCGGGCTGAGTCTGAAGGCGGCGAATCTCATCGGCGTGCGGGCGGGTGATGTGAAGTCAGCGGGCGGATTCACGTTCAACGGGATTCCCGCCGCGCACAACGAGCTGGAGGTGGACGCGGAGGGCAACCACAAGTTCCTCGGCTACATTTTCCAGTTCGGTCCGTGGCGGGTGTATCACGCGGGGGACACGAAGCACTTCGAGGGCATGGAGGATTGGATTCGCCCCTTC
Organism: Akkermansia muciniphila; assembly: GCA_945872195.1. Taxonomy (GTDB): domain Bacteria; phylum Verrucomicrobiota; class Verrucomicrobiia; order Limisphaerales; family SXTU01; genus SXTU01. The sequence goes on from CAMBZO010000224.1 coordinate 289, forward strand.
CGCGTGGACGTGGCGCTGCTGCCCATCAACGGGGACACGCCGGAGCGCAAGGTCGCGGGGAATCTCGACGGGCGCGAGGCGGCGCAACTGGCCAAGGCCATCGGCGCGCGGCTGGTCATCCCGATGCACTACGACCTGTTCACGTTCAACACGGCGTCGCCGGAGGAGTTCGTGGCGGAGTGCGGGCGGCTGGGGCAGCGGTGCCGGGTGTTGCAGGCGGGCGAGCGGTGGAGCAGCGCGGAACTGGTCAGCTGAAAGAGAGGAGTGCCCGCGGATAGCGCGGATTCGCACGCATAGAAAAAGCCACGAAGGTTGACCTCATTTCCATCCGTGTCATCCGCGTTATCCGCGGGTATGAATTAGTTGACCGCGAGCTTCTCGAAGCTCTCCTCGATGAAGGTGGTGTTCTGGATGCGCGCGAGCTTGGCGTAGAGGCCGTCGGTGGCCAGGAGTTCGTCGTGCGTGCCGCGCTCGACGATTTCGCCGTGGCGCAGGACGAGGATTTGGTCGGCCTTGCGAATGGTGCTGAGGCGGTGGGCGATGACGAAGCTGGTGCGGCCGGTCATAAGCCGTTCCAGCGCTTCCTGAATCAGCTTCTCGGTCTGTGTGTCCACGCTGGCGGTGGCTTCGTCGAGGATGAGGATGGGCGCGTTCTTCAGGAGCGCGCGGGCGATGCTCACGCGCTGCTTCTCGCCGACGCTCAACTTCACGCCGCGCTCGCCGACGCGGGCGTCGTAGCCGTCGGTCAGGCGCGTGATGAAGTCGTGGCAGTTGGCGGCCTTGGCGGCGGCGTGGAGGTCGGCGTCGGAGGCGTCGAGGCGACCGTAGAGAATGTTCTCGCGCAGGGTGCCGTTGAAGAGGAAGGGCTCTTGGGCAACGACGCTGATGTGTTCGCGCAGCGTTTCCAGCGGCAGCTCTCGGATGTCCACGCCGTCAATGAAAACGCGTCCGGAGGTGGCTTCGTAGAAGGCGGGAAGGAGGTTGACCAACGTGGACTTGCCCGCGCCGGTGGGGCCGACGAGCGCGGTCATCTGGCCGGGCCGCGCGTGGAGGGAGATGGCTTTGAGGACGACGCGGTCGGCGCTGTATTGGAAGCCGACGTCGGTGTAGCGGACCTCGCCGCGAGGCAATTGCGAATTGCGAACTGCGAACTGCGAATTGGCGGCCGGTTGCGCTTGAACTGAGGTTCGGCATTCCGCTGTCGCATCCATGATGTCGAAGACTCGCTCGCTGGCGGCGCGGGCGGATTGGAGCATTTGGTTCAAGCCGTGGAGGCGGCCGATGGGTTCGTAGAAGAGCGCGAGGTAGAGGAGAAATTGCACCAACTCGCCGACGGTCATCTTGCCTGCGAGGACTTGCGTGCCGCCGAACCAGAGGACGAGGCCGATGCCGAGCGAGGAGGCGAAGGCCATCGCGGGCGAGTAGATGGCCCACGCGCGCATCACGGTGAGCGTGCCTTGGCGGAGGTCTTCGGCGCGGGCACCGAAGCGGGCGTCTTCGTGGCGCTCGCGACCGAAGGATTTGATTTGGCGGATGCCCTGAAGGTTGTCCATGAGCAGGGCGTTCATGGCGCTGGCGGCCTGGCGCTGGACGCGGTAGCGCTTGTGGGCGGTGAGCGTATACCAGAGCGCGCCGCCGATGAGGATGGGCAGTGGCGCGAGCGCTACGCCGGCGAGCAAAGGATTTGTCCAGAAAAGGATTGTCAACACACCAACAATACTTAGGACTGCGACGGTGCCTTGCTCGGTGCCGTCAATGAGCAGGCGCTCCATGGCGTTCACGTCCTCGATGACGCGGGTCATGAGGTCGCCGGACGCGCGCTGGTCGAACCAGCCGACGGGGAGGCGCTGGAGGCGGGCGTAAACATCGCGGCGGAGGTCGAGGATGACCTTCTGCTCCAGCTCGTTGTTAAGGCGGATGCGGATGCCGGTGAAGAGTTCGCGGAGGAAAAAGGCGCCGATGAGCAAGCCCATCACGGGCGCGAGGCTGTCGGCGTTCTTCTTGGTGATGACCTCGTCAATGACGTGCTGGGTGAGCTTCGGGTAGGTGAACGCGGCGGCGAGCGAGAGGAGCGCGAAGCCGATGGTGCCGAGCGCCATGAGCTTGTAGGGCAGTAGATAGACGCCGACGCGGCGGACGACCTCGCCGGTGGAGCGGGGCTGCGATTTGAAGCTGGGGTCGGTGTGGGCACCGAAACCGGGATGGGCACTCATGTCAATTCAAGGAGGGGATTGAAGACTGGAAAGCGGACCGGAAGCAACCGCGCTGCGCGCTCACCGTCACTTCGGCAACTGATTCAGCGTGTAGAAGAATGTGTCGTGGTGCAGCGGTTGCGCTGCGGCGCTTCGCACCCCTGCGGCGCGGACGCTCGTGACAAAGCCGGCGCGCAGGCTGGGCACCGTGAGCCGTGCGCTCAGACCATCCGAGGACACGCTCACGGCAGATACCTGAAGCGCAGAAGTCTTGTTCGCTGTGCCCTCGAAGTCGTGTTCCACGCCGGGACCAACGTCGTGCTGATAGCTGAACTGCGCGACCTCGTAGCCCGCCGCCTTCGCCGCGCTCGCCGCCTCCACGGGTTGCGTGAAGGTCAGCTCGAAGCCGTCCGCCAATGCTTTCACCGACTTCACCTCGAAGTCCGCCGCGCCCGGCGCGCTGATGCGTGCGAGGCTAAGGCCTTTGCCCGCTGCGCCTGCGCCGCCGACGTAGAGCTGGCCATCCACACTGAACGCGAGCCGGCTGGCAGTGACGCCGAGATTCTTCACCAAAGGCCACGCTGCGCCCTGCCACTCGCCGTTCACCTGCGCCAGGCTCACGCGCAGCAATCCGCCCTCGCCGTCCGCCACGAGCAGTTGCCCGGCGAACGCGCCCCAGCTCTCGGGCACCGTCGCGAAGCCTGCCACTTGCTTCGCCAGCCGCGACGGAAACCACACGGCGGGTGGCGCGAATTCCTTCGGCTCCTTGAACTGCTCCTGCGGCGCGGGCTGCGTGGCGGGGTGGCCTTGGAACTTGGATTCCTGCACGTGAATCAACTTGGCCGCTGGCACCCACGGCCCCGCGTTGTCGGTCATGAAGACTTCGCCACCGAATGTCCCGCTGCCACCGGGCGAGCGGAAGCCGCTGGCCCAGCCCTCGAAGTCTTTTCCCGCCCGGCTGAACCGCGCGTCCCAGCCACGGAACGGCACTTCCCACCGGCTGCCACGGCCGTCGAGGAAGACGTGGAACCGGCCTTCCTTATCCGCCACCGGGCCGACGGCGAACTGCCGCCCATTGCCATTGAAGCCCCAGCCTTGGCTCACGCACTCGAAGAGGTCCGCCGCGCCGTCGCCGTCCGTGTCGCGCAGCCGCGTCAGCTCGCACTTCTGCGCGACGAAGATTTCGCCGCTGAAGACGCGCAAGCCCCCCGGCTCCATCAGGCCGCGCGCAAAGCGCCGCCACACCGGCGTGTTCGTCGGGTTCGCCAGTTGCGACACGATGAAGACTTCGCCCAGCGCAGTGCAGAGCGCGAGGTCGCCATTCGGCAGGAAGTCGAGGCCGGTGACCGAGGTAGGATGGGGAATGGGAGCTAAGAGATAGGAGATGGGGAAGGCGGCGGCGCGCACGCCGGGCGAAGGTGAGTTCGTGGGCACGGCGAAGAGCGCGGCCCGGTTCGTCGGTGCGGCGGCGGGCGGCTCGGACACACGCACCAGCTCGGGCGGAGCCACCTTGGCCGGAATTAACTTCGGCAGCAGTCGCTCGGCCTCGGCCTTGTCCGCGCACGCGACGGACAGCACTTCAAACGAGATTTCCCCGCGATGCGCCGGGATGTGGACCACGGCGTGCGTCTCGTCGCCGGTGACGTAGCGCGGGATGACTTCGCTCTCGCCGTTCTTCTCGCGGTGCAGCTCGATCAGGTAATCGGCCTGTGCCGTCGCGGGTTTCCAGCCCAGCAGCGGACGGCCCCGGAACGCGGTGAGGAGCAAATCCTTCGCGCGGAGAATGCCCATCGCGGCGGAGTTTTGGCCAATCGTCGTCATGCGCCCCGCCTCCATGTGCGCGGTGAACTCCAGGTCCATGTAACTCGCCGACAGCTCGAAGCGCCGCACCACCACCGGCACGCCGTCCACCCACTGCACCGACGGCGACTCATGCACGCGCACGGTCTCCTCCGCGTCGAGCGGCAGCTCATACATCAGCGTCGTGACGCCGCCGCGCGTGCTGATGCCGAGGAAGCGCGGCTTCGACGGGAAGTCGGTGAGAATGTTCTTTGCGAACTTGCCACCGGCCCATGGGAAGAGCGGCGGGTTGGTGAAGAGGAAGTTGCCGGTGAAGTCCGCGAGGAAGCGGCCCGCCGCGCCGTCGTAGGGCGCGCCGTGCAAGTTCAACGACGGCCCGCGCCAGGCCGTGTGCGTGCGGAGCGTCTCGGTGTCAAAGGCGAGGTTGATATTCGTCGCGAGCGGGATGACCACGCTGCGCGCGGCCACGGACATGGGCGCACGGCGGAACGGCTGGTCAGCGGGATCGCGGAAGGTTTGGGCGGGGAGTGAGGTGGAAATGACGGCGAGGAGGCACAGCCAAAGTTGGCGCTCCGGTTGGCCCCATTCTCCGCTCACTTCACTTCCCATTTCTCGCCGAAGAAGTCGGCGGCGACGACGCCTTTGCCGAGGACGCGGTCGGCGAGCGGCACGCTCAGGTCGAGGATGGCCCAGTCGGGGAGCTTGGGCGTCTGCTGCGAGTTCGAGGCCCCGGCGTATTGCGGGAAGGTGAAGCCGGAGTTGATGACCACGTAGCGGGACGGGTTCAACGGGTTCGGGAAGATGAACGCGGGCGCGTGCTT
>CAMBZO010000225.1 GCA_945872195.1 Akkermansia muciniphila
GAATTCGCGATGGGATTACCGAGCAGGTGGCCGAGCACTTCGGCTTCGGTTAATCCAGCAAACAGCGGCGCGATGAGCGGCTGAATGGCCACGACTGTGCCGTCGCTCGTGCGGGCGTCGCCCCAAGATTCGAGATAGTGCGCAGCGGGCAGATGCCACGTCGCGGTCTTGCCCGTCTCGTCCTCGTGGGAACCGAGGTGGACGATGGTCTTCGCGGACTTGGCAATCTGGCTCCAAGTCTCGGAAGCGGTGTAAGCCGGGTTTGCCCCGAGGACGACCACGGTTTCCGCACCGACGGCGGCAGCGAGCGGCTGCGCGGCAGCAGGAGCATTGTGTAGCTCGATGGTCTTGCCGAACGCGCCGAGCACTTCGTTCATTGCGTGCGCGAGCACATGGACGGCGAGCGGTTGGCCCTGACCAGCGACGACGAGGGCCGCGCCCTTGTGCGCGACGAGGTCTTTGGCGCATTCCGCAACCCAGTTCTTCAAGGTGACATCCACCTTCAAGCTGGCGGCGAGGGTGGAGGTGTTCAGTAGGCTGGTGCGACCGGACTGCTTGAGCACTTCCGCCGCGAGCTGCGCCGCGAGCGCCGCGACTTGGCTCGGAGCCACGCGCATGCGATGGTCGGCGCTGAAGCCGGTGAGCGTCATCAACGACTCGACCGTGTAGAGCCGGCTGATGAGTTCAAAACCTTGCGCGGTGTCGGGCTTGGCAATCTTGCGGCCCTTCGCGAAGTCGCGCGTGTAGCGATACATCTCGTCCTCGCTGCCGAGGAAATCGCAGTCGAGTGAGAGGATGCGTTTGGCCCCTGCGAACTTGAAGTAAGGCGTGACCTGCTTGCCCGTCACGAGGCTCGCGGCCTGCGTGTGGATGGTGGAATCCACCGCGTCGTAGTTGGCCCAAACCGCGTTGGGGAGCTTCGCGGCAATGGCCGCTTGGAGACGGGCACGGGTCGGCGAGCTGTTGCTCTCCGCGATGATGGCGAGGCCACGACCACCGTTGGCAGCGGCGCGCTTGGAGATTTGCGAGAGAGCGTCGAGTGCGTCCACCCGCTTGGCGATGTTGCCCTTGTTGCGGAAGTGCTGCGCGCGGTCCGGGTCGTAGAGACCGAGGACGGAGGCTTGCGCGAATTGGTCAGTGCCAGCCTGGTCAGGATGCAGCGGGTTCGGCTCGACCTTCGTCGGCCGGCCATCGCTGGATTTCGCGAGCAGCGGAATCGCGCCCGTGCGCGTGGGCATGGCGGTTGCGAAATGCTGCGCCACGCCGTGGAGGTAGCCTTCCGGCTGCTTGCCAAAGGGATAAATATGCTCCGTCGGACGGCGGCAGCCCGTGAGGCCGAAGCCCGCCAGCATGAAGGAGGCGGACATCAGCTTCATGAAGTCGCGGCGCGACTCGGCAACGGTCAGCTCGCTGGCCCCAGCGGGGAATTCACGCTCGGCCCACTCCTGAAGCTGGGCGGAGTCCGCCATGGCCTCGGGGCTGCGGAAGTATTGCGGGCCGGTTTCCGGCTCGGGACAGACTGGAGGGATGAATTTCATCGGTGACAGACGGAGCAGCTCTCGCCGGGATGCACGTTCCAATCCTTGACCAGCTTCGCGCCCCCGCTCTTGGCAAAGCCCTCGGGGGCCTGCCAGTCGAGGTTGAAGACTTGGTCGTTGGGACGAATCTTGGCCGCCGGGTCACGGTGGCATTCGAGGCAGAAGGACATGCCCAGTGACTTGCTGTGGCGCACCTCGTCCATCTTGTTCACCGGGCCGTGGCAATGCACGCAGGAGACGCCGCGGTTCACATGGACGGCGTGGTTGAAGTAAACGAAGTCGGGCGTCTTGTGGATCTGCACCCAAGGCACCGGCTTCCCAGTCGCCGCCGACTCGCGGACGAGCGCGAGCTTGGGGTCATCCTTGAGCACCTGATTGTGGCAGTTCATGCACGTGCTGGCGGCGGGGACGTTGGAATACCAGGACTTCTCGACGCCGTTGTGACAGTAGCGGCAGTCCAGTCCGAGTTGGTCCGCGTGAATCGCGTGGCTGAAGGCCACTGGCTGCACCGGCGTGTAGCCGACGCGCGCATACTTGGGCGTCATGTAGTAGGTGATGCCCGCCGTGACCACGCCACCGACGATCAGCCCGCCCACGATCACCATCGCGGGCAGCTTGTTCGTCCATTTCGGAAAGATGTCTGACATGGTGCGTTGAGTTTTGTCAGGGGCGTCGGCGCCAGCTTGTGAATTGTTTCACACTGTGACCGACCAAATTTTGCTTCACGTGCAACTACTCAGGTTAAACCGGACACGGAATTGGTCACGGCGGCAGGTAGTTTAATTCAGCCGCCACCCGACTGCAAGCCCCACGACCACCGCCCGCGCCGATTTCGGTTTTGATTATGCCCGCGATAAGCGGAACCAGCCGCGCTGATTGACCGCCGCCCGCAAGCGAGCGCTCGTTCTAACGATTCCCCGCTTCGCGTCAACGGTGAATTCCCGCCAATGGGCAGAACTGGCATCCGCTGGACTTCCGACAACTTGCGGGAGTTGGGCCGACTCCCTCCCGACGATCAGACATGTCCCAAACAAAAACTCCACTCCTTCAGAAACCCAGCTTCTGCAACTCCACCTGCAACTGCTCCTGAAAGCCCATCACGTCGGGCTGCGAAGGCTTGTAGCCAGGCTGGGCGGGCACGACGCCCATGCGGCCCATCTGGTCCAGATACCAGTCCGCCTTCTGTCCATCGCTGAATGTCACCTTGCCGCTGACCACTGTGCCGGGTCGCGCGAGCGTGTCCACGGAAAGTTTCACGCCGCCGATCCCCGGGGCACCCGCGGCGGACGCCGCCTCGGGAGAGACGCGGGCAGCGCCAAGAGCGGGCAAACTGGTTTCAGGCGAAGCGATGGGTGAGTCGGGCGCGGGCTGCTTCGGCGGCTCCGGATCCTTGGGATTAAGCCGGAGGTCATCGAGCAGGAAGCGAACCTCCATGTAAGTCATGGTCACGCCGAGTTCGGCGGCCATCTTCTTCTGCACGTCGGCCACCTTGAGGCCCTGTTCGAGCCAGGCGGAGACTTGTTGTTTGTGGGAGTCGGATAAATTCATGAGCAAGGTGCCTTCTTCTTACTCGTCACGCCGCAACGCTCCAAGCTCCAAATCCCCCGGCACCGCTCCGTTTCACAAATTCTGCATCAGCGGCACCAACGTCGCCTCCAGCCGCTCCGAGATTTTGGCGTAGCCCAAATCGTTCGGATGAATCTGGTCGGCCATGAGGCTGGGAGTGAAGAGGATGCCATCGAGGATGTTCGCCACCAGCAGCACGCGCTTCGACTTCGCGAGCTGCTCGAAGCGCTTTGCGTTCTTGTCCGTGAGGCCGACGCTTCTCACGCCGAGCAGCACGACGAATGAGCCGGCTTGGTGGAAACGGTCAATCAGGGTGCCGAGGTTTGCGAAGGTCGTTTCCGCCGGCACTCCGCGCAGTGCGTCGTTGCCGCCGAGACAGAGCAGCACGACGCGCGGCTGGAGCTGCACGGCTTGGTCGAGCCGCGCGAGGCCGTCGGCGGTCGTGTTCCCGGAGACGCCGAGATTGCGAATCTTCACGCGCAGGTGCTTGGCGAGCTGGTTGGGATAATCCCCGCCCTCGTTCGCGCCGTAGCCTTGCGTGAGGCTGTCGCCGAACGCCACCCACTCGCCGCTCGCCGTGGGCGGGAGGTTTGTGAACTTCGCACGCGTGCCGGGCCGCAGCCAGAGCCAGCCACTGCCGAGGAGCAGCAGCGTCAACAGAAGCAGCCAATGTCCACGTCGCATAGTTCGCATCGTAGCCGACGAGGTTGGTCGCCTCACTGCTTCTTCTTCCCCTTCTTGGCTGGACTCTCCTGCGCGGCTTCGCCGTATTGCGGCGTGTGCGGCCACGGGATGACTTCGGCACGCTTCGCCCACGCTTCCCACTTCGCGATGAGTTCCTTCAGCTTCGACGGCTCGGCGGCGGCGAGGTCGCGGGTCTCGGTGCGATCGGCGAGCATGTCGTAGAGTTCCCATTTTCCGGCGGGACCTCTGGCGACGAGTTTCCACTGACCATCGCGGGCGGCGCGGTTGCCCCCGTGTTCCCAGAAGAGGGGTTCAGCGCGCGGGAGCGGCTGGTTCGCGAACGCGGTGCGGAGGCTGACGCCTTGCATGGCGGTGATTTTTTCACCGCTCAACTCGGCGGGATACTTCGCGCCGGCGAGGTCAACGGCGGTGGCCATAAGGTCGATGAGATGGCCGGGCTGCGAGCGCAGTTCGCCGCGCGCCGCGATGCCCTTCGGCCAGTGCGCCACCAGCGGCGTGCTGATGCCGCCCTCGTGGACCCAGTGCTTGTATTCGCGGAACGGCGTGTTGCTCACGTTGGCCCACTCGCGGCCGTAGCCGATGTAGGTGTCCGCCGGGCCGGGCATGACGCCGTAGCCTTGGCGCACGGGGAAACCGTCGCGCGTTTGCTTCGGCACACTGCCGTGCTGGCGGTCGGTCGGGGCGAGCGGCGGGAGGGAAGGCTTCTCCGCGCGGGCGCTGAAGTTCGTGCCACGGCCCATCGGCTCGGCGCAACCGCCGTTGTCTTGCAGGTAGCAGATGAGCGTGTTCTCGAACTGCCCACGCGCCTTCAGCTCGGCGACGATGCGGCCGATGCCTTGGTCCATGCTGTCAATCATCGCGGCATACACCTCCATGCAACGCGCCTCGAAGGCCTTGTCGCGCACGCCGTCCCACGCGCCGGACGCGGGCGTGAGTGCCCACTTCGGGTCCACGAGGCTGAGCTGTTTCGCCTTCGCCCAACGCGCGGCGCGGATGGGTTCGTAGCCGGCGTCGTAGCGGCCCTTGTATTTGGCAATGTCGCTTTCCCGCGCGTGCATCGGCCAATGCGCGGCGGTGTAGGCGACGTAGAGGAAGAAGGGCTGGTCCGCCGTGGCTTGCGCGTGCTCGCGGATGAACCGGACCGCGTGGTCGCTGATGGCGTCGGTGTAGTAATAGGTTTCCTTCGGCTGATACTCGGCGTCGCTGACGCAGGTGACGATTTTATTGTCGCGCACGAGCGAGCTGGGGTCCCAGAAACTGCCCGCGCCGTGGAGGGTGCCGTAG
>CAMBZO010000226.1 GCA_945872195.1 Akkermansia muciniphila
CGCGAGGCGGCGCTGGTTCAGGCTGCCAATCAAGTCCAGCGAGTCGCGCTGGAGTTGCGCGTCGGCACCCGGCGGGCTGGAGACGTTGAGAATCGGGTCGCCCTGGTTGCGGAAGCGCACGCCGGTGTAAACGCCCGGCAGCACACCGCTGCTCCAGCAGGCCGAGCCGCCGCTGATGCCGCTGCCCGTGCTCATCACAACGAACGCCGGCAAGTCGCTCGTCTCCGCGCCGAGGCCGTAGAGCACCCACGAGCCCATGCTGGGGCGCCCCGGCTGACCGAAGCCAGTGTTGAAGAAAATTTGCGCGGGCGCGTGGTTGAACTGGTCCGTGCGCATGGACTTCACGATGGCGATGTCATCCACAATCTTCGCGAGATGCGGGAGCGTTTCGCCCAATTCCGCGCCGCACTGCCCGTGCTTGGCGAACTTGAAGCGCGGCCCCAGCACTGCCGCGTCTGAGCGGATAAATGCGTAGCGTTGTCCACCGATGACCTCGGGCGGAATGGGCTTGCCTTCGAGTTCGGCGAGCTTCGGCTTGTGGTCAAATAGCTCCAACTGGCTCGGCGCGCCCGCCATGAACATGTGAATGACACGCTTGGCCTTCGGCGCAAAGTGCGGCGGTTTGATGGGGAAAGGATTCGCCGGTGCGGCGCTAGCTCGGCGTGTGAGTGCATCGGTCAGCAGACCCGCGAGCGCGACTTTGCCGAGGCCGACGCCGCAGTTGCGGAAGAAATGGCGGCGCGTGACAGCGAGGCAGTGTTCTTGGAGTGGTGTCATGGTTCAGCCTTTGGCAATCATCTCATCGAGGTTTAGGAGCGCGCGGGCGAGGGCGGTCCAAGCGGCGCGGTCGACGGCGTCACCGTCGCCCTTGCCAGCGAAGTCGGAGGCCTTGATTTCGCCGCGGGCGAAGCGGGTGCGCTGGGCCCCGAAGAACTTCACAAGCTGCGTCCGCTCATCGGCGGAGGGTGGGCGAGTCAGGCAGTGGCGGAAGAGGCTTTCCACTCGGCTCTCGATGGGGCCGGGCTGTGCGGCCATCTGGCGACCGAGGGCTTGGGCGGCTTCGAGTATGACAGTGTCGTTGAGCATAGTGAGCGCTTGGAGCGGCGTATTCGAGCTGTCGCGTCGGGCGACACAAGCTTCCCCGCTGGGGCCGTCGAAGGTGTTGAACATCGCATAGGGCAGTGAGCGTTTGGCGAAGGTGTAGAGGCCGCGTCGATAACGGTCTTCGCCCTGACTCTCGTTCCACGACTTGCCGCCATAGACGCCTTCGGAGGTGACGCTCCCGGGTTGCGGTGGGAAGACGCTTGGCCCGCCGAGTTTCGGCGAGAGTAGCCCGGACGCGCGGAGGACGGCGTCGCGGATGAGTTCGGCGTCTAGGCGGGAACGGGGGAAGCGGGAGATGAGGCTGTTATCCGGATCTTTGGTGAGTGGATCGGCTTTGGGGTCTGGGGTCTGTGAAACAGCGGAAGCCTGCTGATATGCCGCGCTGGTCACGATGAGTTTGTGCAGCTGCTTGAAGGACCACCCCTGCTTTATGAATTCCACGGCCAGCCAGTCGAGCAACTCAGGGTGCGTCGGTGCATCGCCTTGCAGGCCGAAGTCCTCGGTCGTCCGCACGAGGCCGCGACCAAAGAACGCGGCCCACTGGCGGTTCACCGTGACGCGTGCGGTGAGCGGGTTCTCGGGCGAGACGAGCCACTGCGCGAAGCCGAGGCGGTTCGTCGGTGCGCCGGGCGGAAGCGGGTTCAAGACGCCGAGCACGGCGGGTGCGACAGCTTCCTTGGGCGACAGGAACTCTCCGCGATGGTGGCGGTGCGTGGGGCGCGAATTCTCCGGTGGGCGCTCATGGAGGACGAGCGTCGTTTGGTGCGCGGGCTTTTTCCGGAGCTTTTCGATTTCAGCGCGGGCGTCCTTCAGTTCCGGTGCGACAAGAAGGAAGTGCTCGCGGAGCTTGATGCGGTAGGCGGCAGTGTGTTGTTCGTCCGGCTTCGCCAACAACTCCTGTGCTTCAAGCGGCAGCGTGCCCGCAATCGCTCCACGCGGGTCGGTTGTGAACGCGATGCGGAAGCGGCCGAGCGACGCGGCATAGTGGCGACCAAAGAGCATCTTAACGCGCAACTCGCCGGCTGCGCGGAGCGGTTCGGCCAGGTTGAAGACAGCTTCGTGCCGCTCGCCTTCGCGTGTGGCGGTGGACCAGCCGGTTTCCGGATTGCCATCGGTGGCGAGTGCGGCAGTGGTCGGGTTGTTGCCGAAGTTGTTTTTGCCGAAGCTCTCGGTGGCGCGGACGAGCTTCACTTTCGTGCCGCCAGCCGAGACCTGAAACTCGCCCATGAAGAAGTCGCCCTTGCGGCCTTCGTAGTAAGTCATGCCGGGGCCGTGGGCGGGGAGGCGCTCGTCGGGCAAGGCTTCGAGGCGCAGCGCGGTGACACCGGCGGGGACGTTGCGGAAGGTTAGCTCGTAAGTGTCCGCCTTCGTGATGTCGCCGCTGGCGAAGACGGAGTCGTCTGGCTGCACGGTAAGAAGCGGAAGGTTGGATTTCGCTTCGTGCGGGCGGAGCGGGGTCCACTGGACGACGCGCGGACGCTCGGCGGCGAGCCACTCGGTGAAGCGGGCGGCGAGGTGTTCGGGGCCGCGCAGGGCTTGCGCGGCTTGCCCCCTCACCCCGCCCCTCTCGCCTGGTGGGGGAGAGGGAGAAGAAGTCTTGGGGTCACTAACAGCGGTTGGTTTGCTCGGCGGAAATTTGGTTGGCAGTTCGATCAAGAGCTCGGCGGCGCGCGCAATATTCTTCCTATGCTGTTCCTCGAGCGCGGTGTCGGGGAGGTCGAGGTCGGGCTCGTCGGCGTTGTTGAGGAAAGCCATCAGCGCATAGAAGTCGGTGTGCGGAATGGGGTCGAACTTGTGTGTGTGGCATTGCGCGCAGCCGACGGTGAGGCCGAGCCAGGTCGTGCCCGTCGTGGCGACGCGGTCCACCATCGCGTAGAAGCGGAACTCCAGCGGGTCAATGCCCCCTTCCTCGTTGAGCATGGTGTTGCGGTGGAAACCGGTCGCCACGAGGCGACTCAGTTCCGAGTTTGGGGTTTGGGGTTTGGAGTTGTTCGGCAAGAGGTCGCCGGCGATTTGGTGGATGGTGAACTGGTCGAAGGGGAGGTCTTCGTTCAGCGCGCGGATGACCCAGTCCCGCCACGGCCAGATGTTGCGAGGTCGGTCCTTTTCGTAGCCGTTGGTGTCGGCGTAGCGCGCGAGATCGAGCCACTTGCGCGCCCAGCGCTCGCCGTAGTGTGGTGAGGCGAGCAGGGTGTCCGCGAGTTGCTCGATGGCGGCGCGTCTATTGCCAAGAGCGGATTTCACAAACGCGTCTGCTTCCTCTGGCGTGGGCGGAAGGCCGATGAGGTCGAGGTAGAGGCGTCGGACTAAGGTGTAGTCGTCGGCGTTAGGTGAAGGCTTCAGGCCGGCTTGCTCCATGCGCGCGAGGACGAAGTGATCGATCTCATTTCGTGGCCAGTCAGCTTGACGCACCTTTGGTAGCGGATTTTGTTTGGGTTTGATGAAGGCCCAATGAGGCTGATAGTCCGCGCCCGCAGCGACCCAGCGCCGCAGCGTGTCCCGCTCGGCGCTCGTGAGCTGCTTCTTCGTGTCCGCCGGCGGCATGACCTTGTTGTGGTCCGTGGTAGTGATGCGGCGGACGAGTTCACTCTGGTCGGTCTTGCCCGGGACGATGGCGCGCTTGCCAGACTTGGCGGGGGCGAGTGCGGCTTCGCGGAGGTCGAGGCGTAGGCCGGACTTGCGTGCGTGCTCATCGGGCCCGTGGCAAGCGAAGCACTGGCGCGAGAGGATGGGGCGCACGTCGCGCTGGAAGTCAGGCGCGGGCGCGGGCGCGGCAGAGGGGGAAAGTGCGGCCAGCAAGGTGGCGAGGACTGTGGCAGTCGGTTTCATCTGGCGAATCACGGCGGGAGAATAGACGCAGATGGACTGCAATGGAATCCGTGAAAGTAGGCCTGACTATTTCTCGTCGAATCGCGCGAACCCCGGTGACTCCGTGACTTCGACTCGCTCGCCGGGCTTGCGCACGACGCGTGCGGATGCGTCGGGCGTGGCTGCGACCAACGCCAACCCTTGCTCGGGGCCGATGACGCAGATGGTGGTGGAAAGGCTGTTCGCGGTGAGGCAGTCGGGCGCGATGACGACGACGAGGCTGTGGTCGGTGAGGCCGAGGCCGGTGTGCGGGTTCACGATGTGCGAGTAGCGCTTGCCGCCGAGTTCGACGTGCTGGAAGAGATCGCCGGAGGTGGCGAAGCCGCAGTTGCGCAGCGAGAGGAATCGCGTGGGCGGAGCGCCGGGGGCATCCAGCGGCGCGAGTTCGATGCGCCAGCCGTCGCGGCCCGGAGGGGCGTCGCCGATGGCCATGTCGCCGCCGCCGGTGACGAGGGCGCGCGGGACGCCGTGCGCGCGCAGGACGTGGAGCGCCTCGTCGAGCGCGCGGCCCTTCGCGATGGAGCCGAGGTCGAGGCGCATGCCCGGCACGCCCAACTGCGCGGTGCGGGCATGCGGGTCGAGGACAACTTTCTGCCAGCCGACGCGTGCCTTGGCTTCCGCGATGACCTCGGGCGTGGGCAACTCGCGCTGCCTCCGCGCGCGTCGCCAGACTTGCACGAGCGGGCCGACGGTGATGTCGAAGGCGCCCTGCGAGCGGCGGGAGGTGGCTTCCGCGAGGTTCAGCAGCCGCCAGAGTTCGTCGCTCACGGGCACGGGGCGACCGCTGCCGGAGCTGCGGGAGAGCAGGGTCAACTCGCTGTCGTCCTCGTAGTCGCTGAAGACGTGGTTCAGCGCGGCGACGCGGGCAAAGGCGGCGCGGGCGGCGTCGTCGGCGCGGGCCTGGCTTTCCGCATAGAGGACGATGCGGAAGGGAAGCCCCATCTGGGGCTGCTCGAACTCGAAGCGCTGGAGGGCGGCGGGCTGGGGCGTGCGACAGCCGGAGGCGGCGAGGAGGACCAGCAGCCACGCGGCGAGGCCGGTGGCCAAGATTCCTCGTTGGCCCGGTG
>CAMBZO010000227.1 GCA_945872195.1 Akkermansia muciniphila
GCGCAGCCACAGTTGCGCCACCAAGCGCACCTCGGCCAGGACCGCCAGCAATGGATGCAGGCAGGGCTTGATCCCTTGTTTGGTGTAACCGCTCTTCACGCCTTCCTGTTCGCCGTCCTTGTGCAAGAGCCGCGTGGAATCCAAATCCAACGTGTAACCTTCCTTCCGGCTGGACAACCGATCCAGACCCCAATGCCAGAGCGGACGAAAGCAGCGCAGGTTGCCGCCCGGCGAAGTGAACCCCTGAAAGAAACGCGTCAGCACCGACTGGCTGGCCACGCGCGTGATGCCGAGCAGTTCGGGCACGAGCAGTTCGGGCACGAGCAGTTCGGGCACGAGCAGTTCGGGCACGAGCGGATCGCGGCGCAGATAGGAGACGGGGGGAAGTTTGCGCGCGTCACACAACAAGCCGTGCATGAAGGCGAGCCCTTTCTCCAGCGGCAACAGTTTGTTGTTGGACAGCGGCAGCGCATGAGGCAGTGCGGTAGCCAGACGTTTGCACCAATCCAGCGGACGCAGCCAACCCCAGAACAGGGCGCTGCCCGCGTGCGGGGAAAGTTGCTGGTCCGTGAAGCTGATGGCGATTGCCTTGCCGTTGCTTTTGAACTCAAATGTCCCGGCCACCGTTTGGTGATCTAGGCGTGTGCCCGACGATTGCGTTGTTTTCATCTACCACCAATCAATCCCCAATCGGTGGCCTCTTTTCAACTACATGGATTCGGTTCAGTGAGCCAAGCACCTTGCACACCTATATCTGCCACCGCTCGGCCAAGATTTGGCGGACCCAGGAAGTCGGCTTTCGCGGCCGTGACCTGCGCAAGCACTTGCGCAGCCTGGGCTACGATCCGATCAAGGTTGAGCGTCCGGTGTGGGGCGACGGACTGGCCGCGCTGTTCAAGCGCTTCCTGCCTTTCACGATCAGCGCCGGCTCGCTGGTGTCGCGCGCTTACTGGATCAGCGCACGCAAGCGGGCGTAATACTCACGCCCTCTTTTCCTTCGCGCGGTAGCCCGCGAGCCGGAAGTAAAGATAGTTCCCCGCTGTTTTCGGTGGAATCAGAATTGAGGCAGACGGAGTTTGCCAGCGGTGAAGTAGAGCATGGCAATGAGGGGGGGGTGATCGGTAGCCGCGCGCCTTGAGCATGCAGGCGACTTTGTCATCCACCATGCGGTCGATGTATTTGCGCGACGTCCGCTTGTGCAGCGGCGTGAAGAAGTTCATCAGTTGGCCCATAAGTCAGTGCGTCGGAAAATTGCACACCACAGATACCGGAGGACAGGCGCAAGGGGAAGTCAGGAAGTGGCCGTATTGGATGGGTAGGTGCCCCAGTGCCGGTGTCCATGTCCCGAATGTCTAACGAGAAACGGAGCGGCGATGCGCGAGGAGGCGCGCTACAGACCGCTCACCGGTAAATGTCCACGAGGAAGACCACCGCCTCGCCCTTGCCCGCGTTGATAATCGCGTGCGGCACGTCGGCGCGATAACTGGCGGAGTCACCCGGGTTCATCGTCTCCGCGTCCTCCGCCGACTCCACGCGCACCTGGCCCTTCTGCACGGTGATGAACTCGCGTGTGCCCTCGAAGTGCGCCGCGCTCCGCAGCGCCCCGCCCGCCTGCAACTGCACCTCGTAGAACTCCACGTCCTTCTCCAAGTTCAGCGGCGAGAGCGTCCGGATGCGGCACGCCTTGTCCGAGCGATAGTGAAACGCGTGGTCGTCCGCGCGGATGACACTGACGGCGGAGGCCGCACCGGGCATCTCCAGCAGTTCGCCCAAGCCCATGCTGAAAGCCTGCGCGATGCGCAAGGTCACGGCCAGCGTGGGGTTGGCCTCCTCGCGCTCGATCTGGCTCAACATGGACCGGCTCACGCCGCTGGCATTGGCGAGCGCCTCCAGCGACCAGTCGCGCGCCGTGCGCAGGTTCTTCACGCGGGTGCCAAGGTGGCGGTTGATGGCCTCGGCGGGGGCCGTCGGTTTGCGGGGCTTCGAAGGGCTGGGCATGGTGTGCGGTATATTGGAATTCCGTCTTGCATGCCGGAATCCGTTGTCTAGCATATCGGAAATCGTGTCCGGCATACTGGACATCTCGGTTTCGAACCGCAAGCTGAGTTATGAAAGCTCTCGTCAAACGCCACGCCGCCCCCGGCCTCTGGCTCGAAGATGTCCCCGCCCCGGTGCCCGGCCTTAACGACGTGCTCATCCGCGTCCACAAGGCCGGCATCTGCGGCACCGACCTGCACATCTACAAGTGGGATGCCTGGGCGCAGAAGACCATCCCGGTGCCGATGGTCGTGGGCCATGAGTTCGTCGGCGAGGTGGTCGAGGTCGGCGGGAACGTCTCGGACTTTCATCCGGGCGAGGTGGTCAGCGCGGAGGGCCATGTCGTGTGCGGCCGCTGCCGCAACTGCCTCGCGGGGCGGCGGCACCTGTGCAAGGACACCTCGGGCATCGGCGTGAACCGGCCCGGCGCGTTCGCCGAGTTCATCGCCGTGCCGATGACGAACGTGTGGCATCACCGCGCGGACATTGACCGCGACGTGGCGGCGATTTTCGACCCCTTCGGCAATGCGGTGCACACGGCGTTGTCCTTCGACCTGCTCGGCGAGGACGTGCTGGTCACGGGCGCGGGGCCGATTGGCATCATGGGCGCGGCGGTCGCCAAGCACGCCGGCGCGCGCTACGTGGTCATCACCGATGTGAACGACTACCGGCTCGACCTTGCCAAGCAGATGGGCGCGGACGTGACAGTGAACGTGGCGCGGGAGAGCCTGCGGGCCGTGCAGCAGCGGCTGGGCATGAAGGAGGGTTTCGACGTGGGCCTCGAAATGTCCGGCAACCCGGCGGCGTTCCGCGAGATGATTGACCAGATGTGCCACGGGGGAAAAATCGCGCTGCTCGGCATTCCGTCCGAGCCGATGCCGATTGACTGGAACAAGGTGATTTTCAACATGCTCACGATCAAGGGCATCTACGGCCGCGAGATGTATGAGACGTGGTATAAAATGTCGGTGATGATCGAGAGCGGCCTCGACATCCGCCCTGTCATCACGCACCGCTTCCACTTCACCGAGTTCGAGCAGGGTTTCGCAGCGATGCTCTCCGGCAACTGCGGGAAGGTGATTCTGGACTGGGCCTGAAGCCACCTAGCCGCTTACGTTCCACCCCATGTTCGGCTCCTTCCAAACCCATGTTCAGGCCCAACTCGCCGCCATCCGGGCCGCTGGCACCTACAAGCGCGAGCGGGTTATCCTCACGCCGCAGGGCACGACCATTCGCGTGGCGGACGGCCAGCCGGTGCTGAATCTCTGCGCCAACAATTACCTCGGCCTTGCGCAGCACCCCGAGGTGCGGGCGGCGGCGCATGCGGCACTGGACCAATGGGGTTACGGCTGTGCGAGCGTGCGCTTCATCTGCGGCACGCAGGGAGTCCACAAGCAGCTTGAAGCCAAGCTCAGCGAGTTCCTCGGCACTGAAGACACCATTCTCTACGGCTCCTGCTTCGACGCGAACGGCGGGCTGTTCGAGACATTGCTCGGACCCGAGGACGCCGTCATCAGCGACGAGTTAAACCACGCGAGCATCATTGACGGCATCCGTCTCTGCAAAGCCCAGCGCCTGCGCTACCGCAACAGCGACATGGCGGACCTTGCGGCAAAGCTCACCGAGGCGAAGGACGCGCGTTTCAAACTCATCGCCACCGACGGCGTCTTCTCGATGGACGGCTACATCGCGAACCTCTCCGCCATCTGCGATCTCGCCGACCAGCACGGCGCGCTCGTGACGGTGGATGACTCGCATGCGGTCGGGTTCATGGGTCGCACCGGGCGCGGCACGCACGAGCACTGCGGCGTGCTGGGCCGCGTGGACATCCTCACGGGCACGCTGGGCAAGGCCCTCGGCGGCGCGAGCGGCGGCTACACCAGCGGGCGCAAGGAAATCATCGAACTGCTGCGCCAGCGTTCGCGCCCGTATCTCTTCAGCAACACCCTCGCGCCCACCATCGCCGGGGCGTCGCTCAAGGTGCTCGACCTCCTCACCGCCTCCACGGAGTTGCGGGACCGGCTGGAGGCGAACACACAGTTCTTCCGCGCTGGGATGAACAAGCTCGGCTTCAACCTCCTGCCCGGCACCCATCCTATTTGCCCCGTGATGCTGGGCGATGCCGCGCTCGCCACGCAGTTCGCCGACGCGATGCTCGCGCACGGCGTTTACGTGATTGGCTTCAGCTACCCCGTGGTGCCGCAGGGCAAGGCCCGCATTCGCACGCAAATCTCCGCCGCGCACACGCGCGCGGATTTGGAACAAGCGGTGAGGGCCTTTGCGGAAGTGAAGCGCGAACTGGGCGGCTAGCAAACCCAACCTTGATTTTCCGCGACAAGGCACACGCGCATGGCACAGTTTCCAAAACACTAAACCAAACCTTTATGAAACTTAACTGGACCGGCGTCTTCCCTGCCTGCACAACTCAACTCAAGAAAGACCAATCCCTCGACCTGCCCGCCACGGCGCGGCACTTCGAGGTGCTCATCGAGAGCGGCGTCAACGGCCTCATCGTCTGCGGCTCGCTCGGCGAGAATCAAACCCTCGCCCCCGACGAGAAGCGCGCCGTGGTGCGTTGCGCTGTGGAGACGGCGCGCGGCCGCGTGCCGGTGGTGAGCGGCGTGGCGGAATCGTCCACGGGCGCAGCCATCCGCTACGTGCGGGATGTGGAGCAGCTCGGAGCGGTGGGCGTGATGGTCATGCCGCCGATGAGTTACAAGGGCGACCCGTGCGAGAGCATGACTTACCTGCGCGCGGTGGCGAAGGGCGGCGGCTTGCCCATCATGATTTACAACAACCCCCTGAGCTACGCGAACGACATCACCCCCGCGCTCTTCGCCGAACTGGCAGACGAGCCGAAGTTCGTCGCCATCAAGGAAAGCTCCGGCGACACGCGCCGCATCACCGAACTGCACAACGCCGTCGGTGGGCGCTACGCCATCTTCACCGGCGTGGACGACCTCGTGCTGGAGGCGAGCATCCTCGGCAT
>CAMBZO010000228.1 GCA_945872195.1 Akkermansia muciniphila
CTTCGCTGTCCCTCGATCTAGTCATCAACACCGGCTCAATGCAGGAGATGACCGAGGAGTGGATTGACCTGTGGATGAACTGGCTGGCGAGGCAGGACTGCCGCTGGTTTTACTCGATGAACTACTTCGGCCAACCGCTGGACTGTCTAATGGAGACGGGCAACATGTGGAGTCCACGGCTCTCGCCGGAGTGGGTGACCCGGATGCTGAAATATGACCCTGCGCTCATGCGGCAACAGTCGTCCCGCAACTTCGCTGAACTCGTCGCGGAGAAAGTGCCGGTCGAGCCGCAGGCGGGCCGGGAGGCGTTGCGCGCCCGATACGAGTCCACCCGTCATCGTCGCGTGGACAACCAGACGCTGCTGGAAATCATGGACAGTGTCCGCATGGACTTGGACCAGGAAACTTGCTGGGACGCGCTGCAACGCGTGATGGCGGAGTCGCGGCCTCTGCCGAAGGAGGCTTTCTTCCTCGCGAAGCATCTGACGAGCAAGGGGACACCCGTCTTCCAGCAGATGAACGGTTCGCAACTCGGACAGTTCCTTGCACAGTTGAAACGCGTGCGTGCTGGAGGCATGGAGAACACCTACTCTGCATAGACGGTCAGCGGCCTCTGATGCGGACATAGCCGCTTTGTATTCAGGGGCCGGTGGGGTCAACGCAACGCAGCCCTTGCACCCCTTGGGAACATCGCGATTGTGCAATTATTCGACCTCACCCTGCCCACGCCCGCTGAGAACCTCGCTGGCGACGAGGCGTTGTTGAACGCCTGCGAGACCAGCGGTGGCGCTGCGCTGCGTTTCTGGGAATCGCCCGTGCCCTTCGTCGTGGTCGGCTACGGAAACGAAGTCGCGCGCGAGGTGAACGTGGCTGCGTGCGCGGCGTCCGGCGTATCGGTGCTGCGTCGGTGCAGTGGGGGCGGGACGGTGCTGCAGGGGCCGGGCTGTTGGAACTACGCGCTGGTGCTGGACATCGCTGCGGACGCGGCGCTCGCCACCGTCGCAGGCGCGAACGGTTTTATCCTCCACCGCACCGCCGCCGCGCTGGCCTGCTTGCTCGGCGAGCCAGTGGAGCGCTGCGGCGACACCGACCTGGTCTGGCGCGGACGCAAGTTCTCCGGCAACGCCCAGCGGCGGCGGCGCACGCACCTGCTCTTTCACGGCACGCTCCTGCTCGGCTTCGACCTCGCGCTCGTAGCGAAGTATCTGCCCCCGCCCTCACGCCAGCCGGATTACCGCCAGGCGCGGCCGCACGGCGAGTTCATCGCGAACCTGCCGCTTACGGCCAGCGCGGTGAAGCGCGCCCTCGCCGAGGCGTGGCAGGCGAACGTGGAGCCGAGCACTTGGCCCGCAGCGGAAACCCAGCGACTGGTGCGTGAGCGCTATGCGTTACCCGAATGGAACGGGAACCGGTGAGCATCCGGAGTGACGAGCCATTGCGCAGCAAGGCCCTACCTTACCTCAGACTTCCACTGCACCCGTGAACGAGAAGTCCGCCGGGCCATTCAGTCGCACGTCGGCGAAGCCTTCGCCGCTCGACTGAAAGCTGACTACCAACGTGTCGCCGCCCTGCACGAGCACCTTCACCGGCGAGGTGAAGCCCTGCACGCGCGACGCAATCATCGCCGCCGCGCTCACGCCCGTGCCGCAGGCGAGCGTCTCGCCCTCCACGCCGCGCTCGTAGGTGCGAACGCGAATGTGGTTCGGGCCGAGCACTTGCGCAAAGTTCACGTTGGTCCCCTTCGGCTTGAAGTGCGCGTGGTAACGGACCTCGGACCCAATTTGGTTCACCATCGCCTGGTCGGCGTCGGGGACAAAAATCACGGCGTGCGGGACGCCGGTGTTGAGCGAGTGAATCGCGGTGGGGCCGGTGGCGAGGGGAACCTGCTCGTTGAGCCGCAGGCCGTGCGGCGGCGTGAGGTTCACCGTCACCCGCTCGCCTTGAAAATTGGCGGTAATGACGCCGGCGACGGTCTCGAAGGTGATGCTGCCGGTCGCGCCTGTGAGCCGTTGAATGTAGCGAGCGAAACAGCGTGCACCGTTGCCGCACATCTCGGCACGGCTGCCGTCGCTGTTCCAGAACTCCCACGCCCAGTCGGCCTGTCCCGACGCGCAAGGCACGAGAAGCATGAGTCCGTCTGCGCCGATGCCGCGCTGCCGATGGCACAAGCGCGTGACCTGTTCCGGCGTGAGGTGGAGGTTTCCAGCGCGGTTGTCGGCGAGGATGAAGTCGTTGCCCGCGCCGTTCATCTTGGTGAATTCCAGAATCATGGCGCGGGAACTTAGCGGGGCAGCGAGATGGCGCAAGCGGCAAAGAGGGGCAGAGAACTCACTTACCGCGCCATCAGGCCCTCAATCTCCTCCGCCTCCACCGGCGTGCCCGCCATCAAGTCCACCGGGCCATCCGGCGTCACGACGATGTCGTTCTCCAGACGCACGGCGAAACCTTCCTCCGGAATGTAAATGCCCGGCTCGACGGTCAGCACCCAGCCGGGCGCGAACGGTTCCGTGGTAAAGCCCACGTCATGCACGTCTAGCCCGAGCGGATGGCCCAGCCCGTGCATGAAATACTTCCGGCACGCCAGCTCGTCCTCGGTCTGCTTCCGGATGTCCGCCTTGGTGATGAGGCCCAGTGCCATGAGTTCCTCGTTCATCATCACCTGCGACTCCTTCTGCCAGTCGCGCGCCAGCTTGCCGACCGTTGCGCCCTTGATGCTCGCGCGCATGACGCGCAGGACGGCGTTGTAAACCGCTTTCTGCCGGCGGGTGAACTTGCCGCTGACGGGGATGGTGCGCGTGAGGTCGGCGTTGTAATTGGCGTAGCTCGCCGCCACGTCGAGCAGCAGCAGTTCGCCCTTCTTGCAGGGCTGGTCATTCTGGTTGTAGTGCAGCACGCAGGCGTTCGCGCCGCTCGCGATAATGGGGTTGTAGGCGAACTTGGCGCGGTTCCGGACGAACTCGTGCACCAGCTCGGCCTCGACTTCGCACTCGTTCACGCCGGGCTTCACGAACTTGAGCAGGCGACGGAAGCCCTTCGCGGTGATGTCCACGGCGCGCTGGAGCAGCGCGATCTCCGCCTCGGTCTTCACCACGCGCAACGGGTGCATGAGCCGCGCGAGTCGGTGGTAGCTGTGCAACGGAAACTTCGCCTGACACTCGCGGGCGAAGCGGACGTCACGCGTCTCCACCTCCACGGCGGCGCGTTTGTGTTCGTTGGAGTTGAGCCACACGTGCTCCAGTTCGCACATGATCTGGCGGAAGAGCACCGGGAACTCGGAGAGCCACTTGACCTGCGGGATGCCGGAGATTTTCGTCGCCGCGTCCTTCGTGTGCTTGTGGCCTTCCCAAATCTTCAGGTGCTCGTTCGGCTCACGGAGGAAGAGGATTTCGCGATGCTTCGGGTCGAAGGCATCTGGCGCGAGGAGCAGGATGCTCTCCTCCTGCTCGATGCCGGTCAGGTAAAACAGGTCGGAGTTCGGGTGCATCATCAGCGAGCCATCGGCGTTGGTGGGCAAGACGTCATTGGCGTTGACGATGGCGAGAGACTTCGGCGGCAGCAGCTTGTTCAGCCGCTCGCGGTTTTCGACAAACAGCTTCGAATCAATCGGGGCGTGGCGCATAGCATGATTGTGTCAGGGAACTGTTGGTTAGCCCAGTCGGAATTATTGCGGTGCGACTGGTATTGAAGACCGCGAGCACCGCTTGCGCCGCAGCCGGGTCGTTCAAGCACACCGCGCCTTCAAAGATTCTGGGAACCGGTTCGCCTTCGAGGCGCAGCGGGAACTGTTCGCGCAGATGCTGGGCGTAGGTAGGGAAATTGGCGAAGCCTTCCGCGCGCAGGTTCACAGTGCTGAGGAGACGGAGGGTTCCGTGCGCCCCGGGCGAGGTGTGCTTCATCAGTTCCAACGTCAGCCGGCCCATCGTGTAGCGCGGATTGATTTCGACGACGGGCTTGATGCGGGCGAGACCTTCCGCATCTCGATAGACGAACGCGTCCACCCCCACCGGACCGAGGTAGCCCGCAGTCCTGAGTTCAGCACCCAACGGCGTGACCAACCCGGCAAACAACTGGTGGAGCAGGGCAGGGGAGCCCGGGCGGTCGCGAAAGCAATTGAGCACGGCCGAGGGCAGTGAGCGGGCGTGGTTCGGGGCGGCGGTGTTGGCGACGAACTGGCCTTTCGCATCCGTCTGCAAGCCGGTGTAGCCGATGAGTTGCAGGCCGTCCGCACCCATTTCCAGTTGCACGGAGAAGTCCACGAGCCGCTCCAGCCACGGCTCGATGACGAGCTGCCGTCCCGCTTGCAACGACTTCTCCATCCAGCGCCGCTGCGGCTCCAGCAGCTCCGGCTCCCACAGCCTAAGCGCGTTGTGCCCCGCGAGGCCAAAGGCTTGCTTCGCCACAACCCGGTGATGCCCGCGCGCGCGGATCGCCGCGATGGCCGAGAGCGCGGCGTCCAGCGTGCTTACGGCAAGACCGATTTCTTCGTTCGTGGAGAGACAGGAGCGCAGGTTTGGCGGCTGGCTGTTCAACAGATTGCTCAGAAACCCCGCGCTCCACGCCTTCGAGTAGAGCGGCGCGATGCGTTCGTTGAAGGAGGACTCCGCCGTGCGCGTCTCGCCAGACAGGCTAGCGAAGAGCGGCGCGAGCAACTCCACGCTGTCCGGACCCCACGCCCACGGGCGCAGCCGGCCCAGCTTGCGGGTCGCGAGTGCTGCGACTTGTTTTTGCTCCACGAACTCTGGAAGCGCGAAACCTGCCTGCTTGATGCCGCTGAGGAACTCCACCGCCGGCCGCTCCTCGACAAGCACGATGTCGTCCTGCCGGCAGAGGAACTGCGGCAGATTCGCGAGGTCGCGCGCGAGTTGGGCCTGGTGCTTCACCGGCGTGAAGGCTCTCCCCAGCGCGATGCGGGCCTCGGCGAACGGGTTGAAGACGAAGACGCTCGGCGTGCGGCCCTTCGACTGCGAGTAAACGTCCAGCTCCGCGATGAACGCGGCGTCGATTCCGGCGGCGCGGC
>CAMBZO010000229.1 GCA_945872195.1 Akkermansia muciniphila
CCGATGGGATAATCCACCATCGCGCTGGCCACACCGGTGTTGAGGCGGAAGCAGTCGGAGAGATTCGCCGAGACGTTGAACTCGCCGCCGCTCACGTGGATGTCGCAACGCGACGCCTTGCGGAATGGGATGATGCCGGGGTCGAGGCGGTGGACGAGGGCGCCGAGGGAGAGGAAGTCGAGGGCGCCGTCTTTCTTAATCTTCAAACCAGTGCTCATGTTCGTATGGATGGGAAAGCTGTGTCGCGGGCGTTGTGCCGTGCGTGGGCAGCCAATAACGCCGGAAGTGTTGGCGAAACCCTGTGGGCTTGGCAACTGGCTTTCCGGTTGTAGAATCCGCCCATGCAAACCCGTCTTCTTCGCAGCCTGCTGGCTTTGCTGTGCCTGCTCGCCATCCCCGCGCCCGCCGCTTCCAAGCCCAACGTCCTCTTCCTCTTCGCGGATGACATGCGCGCGGACTCGGTTGCCGCGCTGGGCAACCCCGTCGTGAAAACTCCGACGCTCGATGCATTGGCGAACCGGGGCTTCGTGATGCGCAATGCCTATTGCTTCGGCGGCAACTCCGCCGCGGTCTGCACGCCCAGTCGCAACATGTTGCTGAGTGGCAACGCGTTTTTCCGCTGGAAGGACTTTCAGCCGCCGCAGGGCGCGAAGGGAATGCTCTCGCCCGGCGACGGGCCGAACTGGCCGCTCTCGATGAAGGACGCCGGTTACGAGACCTACCACGAGGGCAAGCGCGGCAACACCGCGCTGCTCATCCAGGCGAAGTTCGAGCACAACCTCTACATCAACGAGAATCAGGACCGCACCGGCGGCGAGCCGGGCAAGCAAATCGCCGACGACGTGACAAAGTTCCTCAAGGAGCGCAAAGACCCGCGCCCCTTCTTCATGTATCTCGCCTTCGGCAACCCGCACGACCCGCGCGTCGCCGCGCAGAAGTATCACGACCTCTACCAGCGCGACAAAATCCCGCTGCCGAAGAACTACCTCCCGCAGCATCCCTTCGACAACGGCGAGATGACCATCCGCGACGAGGCTTTGCTCCCGTGGCCGCGCACCGAGTCCGCCGTGCGCAAGGAGCTCCACGAATACTACGCCACCATCACCGCGATGGATTTTCACATGGGCCGCATCATCGCCACGCTCAAGGACCTCGGGCAGCTCGACAACACGCTCATCCTCTTCTCCGCCGACCAAGGCATCGCCCTCGGCAGCCACGGCTTGCTCGGCAAGCAGAACCTCTACGACGCCGGGATGAAGTCTCCGCTCATCTTCGCCGGTCCCGGCATCCCGCACGCCGCGAGCGACGCGCTGGTTTACCTGCTGGACATTTACCCGACCGTGCTCGACCTCGTCGGTGCGGCGAAGCCCGCAGGCATTGACGGCCAAAGCTTCCGCCCCGTGCTGACGGGCTCCGCGACGACCGTGCGCAATGAACTCTTCTTCGCCTACCGCGACGTGCAGCGCGCCTGGCGCGACGACCGTTGGAAGCTCATCCGCTACCCGCAGGTGAACGTGACGCAACTCTTCGACCTCCAGTCCGACCCCGACGAGATGAAGAACCTCGCCGACCTCCCCGCGCACAAGCCGCGCGTCGAGCAACTGCTGGCGAAGCTCAAGGAATCGCAGGCCAAGTTCACCGACACGCTGCCGCTCACCGTGGCGAATCCCAAGCCCGCCAAGTGGACCCCGCCCAGCGCGGAGGAGTTGGCGAAGGCGAAAGCCGCGAAGAAGGCGGAGAAGAAGAAGTAACCTGTTCGCACCGGTGGTCATCTGCTCTGGCACACATGAACTTCAGTTCTCCTCTCCTCCTCCAGGTCATCAGAAGTTCGATGGCCACTGCGGCTCTGCTCACCAGCCACTTACTCCACGCTGCCGACGCACCGAAGTGGAACCTGCTCTTCATCACCGCCGATGACATGAACGCGGATTCCTCCGGCTGGATGGGGTGCAAGCTGCCCACGACACCGAACCTCGACGCGTTCGCCGCGACCGCGCACAAGTTCGTGAACAACCACGTCACTGTGCCCATCTGCCAGCCGGGCCGCTCGGCGTTCATGACCGGGCGCGTGCCGCATCGCAACGGCGCGCTCGGCTTCCAGCCCATCACGCCCGGCACGCCCACGCTGACGAGCGTGCTAAAGGCGGCGGGCTATTTCACGGCGGTGATAGACAAGCATCCGCACATGAAGCCGGACGCGGAGTTCAACTGGGACGAGAAGCTCGGCGGCTCGGGCAAGAATCCGTCCCTCTTCCGCGAGCACCTCGAGCAGTTGCTCAAGGCTGCGGCGGACGCGAAGAAACCGTTCTTCATCAACGCCAACATCACCGACCCGCACCGGCCCTTCGCCAACAACGAGCAGGGCGCGGCGCAGAAGGCGAATCCGAAGAAGACCGCCAAGCGCGACGCGGACGGCGAGACGAAAGGGTTCAAGCCGGAGGAAGTCACCGTGCCGTCATTCCTCGAAGACATCCCCGAAGTGCGGCGCGAGGTGGCGCAGTATTACACCAGCGTGCGGCGTTTCGACGCGAGCTTCGGCGGCGCGATGGCCGCGCTCAAGGCAGCCGGGCGCGAGGCGGACACGATCGTCGTGTTCATGAGCGACCACGGGATGTCCTTCCCCTTCTCGAAGGCCACGGTCTATCGCAACGGCACGTGGGTTCCGGTGCTCGTGCGCTGGCCGGGCATGGGCCAGCCGCAGCGGCGCGAGGAGTTTACGAGCAGCGTGGACCTCGTGCCGACATTGCTTGAAGTGCTGAAGCAGCCGCCGCTCGCCGGGGTGGACGGTCGTTCGTGGCTGCCGCTCCTGCGCGGCGAGTCGCAGCCGGACCGGGACTTCGTCATCACGCACGTCAACACGGTGAGCAGCGGCAAGCCGTTCCCGCAGCGCTGCGTGAGGACGAAGGATTTTAGTTATCAGTTCCACGCGTGGCCCAACGGCACGCCGCACTTCCGTGTCGAGGCCATGGCCGGCATCACCTTCGGCGCGCTGGCTAAGGCGGGCGAAACCGACGCCCGCATCAAGTCCCGCGTTGAGCAGCTCACCTTCGGCAAGCCGGAGCAGTTCTTCGACCTGCGCACCGACCCGGACGAGCGCGTGAACCTCATCGCGGACGCGAAGCACGCGGCGGAAATCATGCGGCTGAAGCAACTCCTGCTCACGCACATGGAGAAGACGGCGGACCCGCAGTTGGAGAACTTCCGCAAGCTGATGAAGTAGAAGTAGCGCGTGTGCCGGCGACTGGAAGTCGCCGACACGGTCACTTCCGCAAATCCACGCTCACCAATTCCTTGTCGTTCCTCGCGATGACGTGGCCATTCGCGAACGCGGGATGCGACCACACCACATCGCGGCCTTGATACGAGAGCGTTGGCACGAGGAGCTTCGCGCGGCTGATTTCCTTCGGGCCGGTCGGGCTGAGGGTCGCGATGATGAGGTCACCGTTCTCGGCGCAGAGGAAGAAGCGCTCGCCGTTCTTCACGATGTGGGCGTTGGCGCATTCGAGTTCCTCGCCCTTCGTGACGAGTGCGAGGTTTTCCCAAACGCGCTTGCCCGTGGCGGCTTCGAGGCAGCGGAACTGGCCGTGGTTGCACACGCCGTAGATGTGGCCGGCTTCGAGGAAGGGCGTGGTCATCAGCGCGTTCAGGTGCGTCGTGTCCTTCTCGCTGATCTTCTGTGTTTGCCACAACACCTGCGCACCGGGGCGCTGCGCGTCGAGCTTCAGCATGAGCGAGCCGTTGTAGAACGACGTGACGAACAGCATGTCGCCGAGCTGGCGCGGCGCGGTGATGGAGACGGCTTGCCGAATCTTCGAGGGCACGCTCCAGAGCGGCTTGCCGGTCTCCGGGTCGAGTGCGTTGACGGAGTCCGCGTGCCAGATGATGAGCTGCCGCCGGCCAGCGGACTCGATGATGACGGGCGGTGCGTAGCCGGGGTCCTTCGCGGAGAGCGAGCGCCACAACTCCTTGCCCGTGTCCTTGTGGAACGCGATCGCAGCGGTGCCGCTGCCGCCGACGAGGCAGATCAACTTGTCACCATCGAGCAACGGGTGAGCAGCGAAACCCCACAGCGGCGTCTTCACGCCAAAGTCTTTCTTGAACGCGCGCGACCAAATGACCTGGCCGTCCTTCGCGTCGAGGCAGAAGAGGTGGCCTTCAGCGCCCAGCGTGAAGACCTTGCCTCCGCTCACCACCGGTGTCGCGCGCGGGCCGGTGTTGTAGCTCACGCCGTAGGCCGCGTCATACTCATGCTGCCAAATCGCTCTACCCGTCGCCTCGTCAAGACACAGCACGCGCTCGGTGCCGCCCACCAAGCTGAGGTCGAAGGGGTCTTCGTCGTTCACCTTCGCGCCCTTCGCCACCTTGCGATCCGTGACGAACACGCGCCCGCCGGCGACTACCGGCCCGGAGAAACCAGGATTCACCGGCACGCGCCAACGCACCTTCGGCCCACCCTCGGGGAACTTCTCCACGATGCCAGCCTCGCGCCAAACCGAGTCGCGCTTCGGGCCAAGCCACTGCGGCCAGTCGTCGGCGTGGAGGAGCGGGGGGAAAACAAGCGCCGTGACGAGCAGTGCGCACAGGCGAAGTGTAGGGGAACTCATGGGCAAAGGTTTAATCAACTGCTGAACCGGAGGCAATGCCGCAGCGGGTGCCGGGACGCAGTTGGGTGCGTTCGCACGCTCGCGAAATCGCAGTTGCCGCGACTCTGCCAGCGGGGCATCGTCCACTACCCCAGAAAACCATGAACTCCCTGGCTGCCACCTGTGTCGCTGTCGCGCTTGCGATGACCGGTTGCGCGCACGCTCAAGCGGAGTCGCCGGGCAAGACCAGCCCCTTCCAGCCCGCCGCCGACTACCTCCGTTCCTGCAATGGCCACGCGCTGCTGGTCTATCGCGACGGCAAGCTGCTGTTCGAGGACTACCTCAATGACCATAAGCGCGATCAGCCCCACCGGCTCGCCAGCGGCACGAAGAGTTTCGTCGGCGTGCTCGCGGTCATGGCG
>CAMBZO010000230.1 GCA_945872195.1 Akkermansia muciniphila
TGAACGTCGGCCTGACCGGCTTCGCCACGCTCAGTCTGCCGGGCCTGCTGCGCTTGCGCGCGGAGAACGCGGGCAAGCCGCAGAAAGAGAAGACCGCCGTCATCATGGTCTGGCTCATCGGCGGCCTCTCGCACGTGGACACCTACGACCCGAAGCCCGACATCGGCAGCGAGTATCGCGGGCCGTTCAAGGTCATCCCCACGAACGTCCCCGGCATGAACATCACGGAGTTGCTGCCGCTCCACGCGAAAATTGCCGACAAGTTCACGCTCATCCGCTCGATGACGCATCGCGCGGGCGGTCACCCGGCCGGCCATCTGCGGATGCTCTCCGGCGATTCCGACGACCGTGACAAGACGGCCCCGCGCTATCCCGACTGGATGTGTGTTTCGAACTACCTGCGCTCGAAGCAACCGGGCCGCACCAGCCCGCTGCCTAATTACGTCGCCATCAATTCCATCGAGGGCGGCTACGCCGGGCCGGCTTACTTGGGCAACGCCTACTCGCCCTTCGCCATCGGCGGGGACCCGAGCCGCCCTGACTTTCAAGTCCCCAACATCGGCCTCGCCAACGCCGCCGAGTCTCGCCGTCTGAGCGACCGCACCGCGCTGCGGCAGAACCTCGACACGCTGGAGCGCTCCTTCGACAAGGAAGGCGAGTTGGGCGCGCTCGACCAGTTCGAGGGTCAGGCCGTGACCTTGCTCACGAACCCGAAGACACGCGACGCCTTCGACCTCGCAAAGGAAGACGCCCGCACGCGTGACCGCTACGGGCGCAACCGTTGGGGACAGCAGCTTCTCCTCGCGCGCCGTCTCGTTGAGTCGGGCGTCGAGATCATCCACAGCAATCTGGATGGCCCGCTCTGCGGCACGGCGGGCAATAACTGGGACGACCACGCGGTGAACGCGCACGTCTTCGACGGCCTGCGCTACCGCTGCTGGGCTTACGATCAAGCCGTCACCGCGTTGATCGAAGACATCCACGCGCGCGGCCTCGCCAAGCGCGTGATGGTCGTCGTGACCGGCGAGTTCGGCCGCACGCCGAAGATTAGTTTCGACCGCAGCACTGGCGCGCATCCGGCGAGCGGCGCGGCGGGCACCTTGCAGCCGGGCCGCGACCACTGGCCGCGCGCCTTCTCGAATCTCTGGGCGGGCGGCGGCATCACCGGCGGCGGCGTCATCGGCGCGAGCGACAAACGCGGAGAAGACCCCGCCGAGCGCCCGACCAGCCCCGGCGATTTCCTCGCGACGCTTTACAACCACCTTGGCATTGATTGGGAGAACACCACGCTCAACGACCTCGCCGGTCGCCCCACGCACATCGTCACCGGCGGTGCGCCGATCACCGAGTTGTTCGGCTGAAGGCGGCGTGCGGACTTTCACATGAAGCGCGGACGCCCACGTCCGCATCAGCTCAACGGTGGTCGGTAGTTATTGCGGACGTGGGCGTCCGCGCTCCAAGAACACTTCATGACCGAAACCACCTACGCCCACCGCACTGACTCGTTCGAGGAGAAGCTCCGCCTGCTCGAAGCCGCGTGGAAGCGCCGCGACTTCCGGCTGGCGCGGGCGTTGACGCACTCGTTGCGCGACACGGCCATGCAGACTCAGCACGAGGAGGAGATTCCGGGCAAGTCACTCATGGGCGCGACCCGCTTCGATGCCGTGGCATCACTGCCTCCCGCGTGGCGGAACTGGGCACTCGGGTGGCAGCATTGCAAAACCATCCACCTCGACGAGCCGCTCGGCCTCGAACGCCCGCCGGAACCGGTGGAGGTGCTCCTGAGTTTTCCTTCAGCGCAAGTCACGTCGCTCGCCCGAGAAATCCGAGTGGCGCGCGTGACGGACGGCGCGTTGCGCGAAGTTCCCTGCCAGGTCCACGGCGAAGTGCGACGCGGGGCCGAGCGGCTGGCCAAGGTGCTGTTCATGGCCGGCGGCACGATGCACCAGCGGCAGACGTATCTCGTCTTCTTCGGCAACCCGGACGCGGAGTTACCTGCGTATCCGACGGACTTGGAGACGCGCGGCGAGGGCTTCGGGCTGGACATCGAGAACGACTTTTACAAGGCGTCGCTCTCGCGGCAGATGGGCCAGCTCGAACGCATGAGCATCAAGCGCGACCACGGGCTGGAACTCTTCGCGGGCGGCGAGGGCCACGGCGAGCCGCCCTGCATTGACTGGGCGCACGACTACGCGGCGTCCGGCCACTTCCAGAAGTTCCGCGTCACGCTGTGGGAGACGTGCCCGGACTACGAGGTCGTGCGCGGGCCGCTCGCGACCCTCGTGCGGCGCTGGGGGTTTCCGCACTCGCCCGTGCATCCGGTGTTCACGCCGAGCCGCGTGCATGTGGACGTGGAATACCGCTTCTACGCTGGCCTGCCGTGGTTTCACAAGTCCGGCACGATGGAGGCGGTAAAGGCGTTCGAGGCTCCTGCGCTACGCGATGATGAGTGGGTATTCTCCGGCAATTCGTTCACCGAGATTATTTGGATGGGACCGGACGGGAAGTTGCAGACCGGCAACCCGCCCCCGGATTCGCGCGAGAACCTGTGGGCCGTCGGCTTCGCGAATCCGCAGAGCACGGACTCGTTCATCGCGCTGTTCCTCGAGCACAAGGCGGAGGGCCTGCCGGAGTTGAAACACAACGGTTCCCCGTCGCTATTCTACCGTTCGCACGGGCAGCTCTGGAGCCGCTACCCGCTGCCGGTGAAGCAGGTGCCCGCGGGCGCGGTGCTGTGGCAGAAGAACGCGTATGCGGCACTGCCCTTCACGGCGAAGGACGGACCGCGCCTCCTCGAAGAACTGCGGCACCGGCTCGTAAATCCCTTGATGCCATCCGCTGGCGAAGTGCCAAAGGCCGACGCGGCTAAGGAACAACCAGGCCGACTCGCGCGACCGGGCGAGGCCGGCGACAGCCCCATTTCCAAGCAAGCGCTGTGGGCCGCGCTGCGCGACTGCAAGGACGAGCAGCTCTACTCCGCCGACATCAACCTCGTGGACCTCGGGCTGGTCCATGACGTGCGCGTGCGCGGCGAAACTGTCCACGTGCTGATGGCGATGCCGCATCGCGGACGGCCGCGGCTGGGCTATTTCACCTTCGGCTCCGGCGGCAACTCGATGCCCGTGCAGAAGCGGTTGCTGCAAGTGCCGGGCGTGAAGAAGGTGCTCGTAGAGCAGACCTGGGCGCCGGCTTGGAACTCCAACCGTCTGACCGACGAGGGTCGACGCAAGCTCGGGCTGCCAGCGTGACGGCGGGCCAACCGCTGGCGTTGCGTTCGTGCCGTCACGGTGTTTAATCGCGGCATGACCACCGCACACCGCGCCTCCCGCCGCGACTTTCTCACCTCCGTAGCTGCCGGCCTCTCCTGCGCCGCGAGCGGCCTGCCCGCCCTCGCTGCTCCCGCCGCCCAGCGCCCGAAGCGCCTCGCCGTCGTCACCACTGAATGGCGCTCCCACTCGCACGCGTGGCACATGGCCGAGCGCTTCCTCAACGGCTACCCGGTGAAAGGCCGCTGGCATCGCCCGCCGCTCGAGGTTGTCTCGGCCTGCGTCGACCAGACGCCGCAGAAGGACCTCAGCCGCGACCGCGCCAAGGAGTTCGGCTTCACGATTTACCCGACCGTCGCCGAGACGTTGCGCTGCGGCGGCAAGCAACTAGCCGTGGACGCCGTGCTCCTCATCGGCGAACACGGCAACTATCCGAAGAACGAACTCGGCCAGACCCAATACCCGCGCTACGAGCTCTTCAAACAAATCACCGACGTGTATCGCGCCGATGGTCGCGCCGTGCCCGTCTTCAACGACAAACACCTCTCATGGAAATGGGAGTGGGCGCAGGAGATGGTCGCCATATCACGCGAGTTGAAGTTCCCCTTCCTCGCCGGTTCCTCCTTGCCCGTCACGTGGCGCATGCCCGCCGTGGAGATGCCCAGCGGGGCCGATGTGCAGGAGGTCATGTCCGTGGCGATGGGCGGCGTGGACAGCTACGACTTCCACGCCCTCGAAGTCATCCAGTGCATGGCCGAGCGGCGGCGCGGCGGGGAAACCGGCGTGAAAGCCGTCCAAGCCCTGCGCGGCGACGCCGTCTGGGCGGCGATGGAGAAACCAACCTGGGCCGCCGGCGGTTGGGACCCCACGCTCTTCGCCGCCTGCCTCGCGCGCAGCCACACCCTGGCGCAGCCGCCCAACGGCAGCCACCGCTACCCCACGCCCGCGCAGATGCGCGCCTTTGTCAAGGACCCGGTCGCCTACCGCATCGAGTATGTGGACGGCCTCCGGGCCACGATGTTCCTCCTCAACGGCCTCGTCGGCGACTTCACCTTTGCCGCGCGGCTGCGGGGCCAGGCGGAGCCGCTCTCCACGCTGTTCCATCTGCCGCCCACGCCGAACGTCGTCTATTCCGCCGCGCTCATGGCGCAGGCCGAGCGGATGTTTGTGACCGGCAAGGCCCCGTATCCCATCGAACGCACGCTGCTCACCAGCGGCATCCTCGCCGCCGCGCTGCAAAGCCGGGGAGCCGACGGCCAACGCCTCGCCACGCCCCACCTCGTCGTGAAGTATTTAGCCCCGCAGGAATCGCTCTTCTGGAAGGAGTGAAGGGGGAACCCGCCTAACGACTTCACCGCGCCGGATTCAAAAGCGTCAGCGTGCGGATCCTGCCGGTCGTGGTGCCGTTGCTGTTCGTCACGCGGGTGCGGAGTTTTATCACCTGGCCGATGGGGAAGGGACCGAGGGCGTTGCCGGCTCGGGTCGGCGGTGTGGGTGTGGGCGAAGTCCTGATCCACGCCTTCCACTTTCCACTCGGAGGGGGCTGGGATTACTTCGCCATCTCCCGCAGCGCGGTCTTGAGCACCTTGCCGGTGGCGTTGCGCGGGAGCGCGGGGAGGACGCGGTAGTGGCGCGGCACTTTGTAGTCCGCCAGCTTCTCGCGGACGAAGTCGTGCAGCGCCTGCTCGTCGAGCGTC
>CAMBZO010000231.1 GCA_945872195.1 Akkermansia muciniphila
TGGAGCAGAGCCTGCGCAGCGCGGCGCTCTGGGACGAAGTGAAGGACCGGCTCAACACCAGCGCGATGGGTCTGTCCGGCGGTCAGCAACAGCGCCTGTGCATCGCCCGCGCCATCGCCATCAAGCCGGAGATTCTCCTGATGGACGAGCCGGCCAGCGCGCTCGACCCGATCGCCACGGCGAAGATCGAGGAGCTGATAATCGAATTGAAGCGCGAGTTCACCATCGTCATCGTCACGCACAATATGCAGCAGGCCGCACGCATCTCCGACCACACCGCGTTCTTCTACCTCGGCGAGCTGATCGAGTTCGGCCCCACCGCTAAGCTGTTCACCAACCCGTCAAAGAAGCAGACGGAAGACTATGTGACCGGGAGGTTCGGCTGATGCGAAGACAAGTATTCCGTGTTCCGTGTTCCGAGGCCCGAACACTTTATCTGTCCGCCGCCCGCTGCTCCCCATCCCCCATCTCCTAACCCCCATCCCCTAACTTCCCATGCTCCCCCACGACCACGAATTCGCCGCCCTCAAGGAAAAGCTCCTCACCATGTCGAGCCTCGCCGCCAGCTCGGTCTCGAACGCCGTCAAGGCGCTCGTCGAGCGCAACGACGACCTCGCCCGCCAAGTAGAACAGGCCGACGACCAACTCGACGCGCTGGAGGTCGAGCTGGACGAGCTGGCCATCGTCCTCCTGTCGCGCGGCCCTGTTGCCACCGACCTGCGAATGATCAGCGTGGCGATGAAGATCACCCACAACCTCGAACGCGTGGGCGACGAGGCCACCACCATCGCCCGCCGCGCGGTGGATTTGAACAAGGAGCCGCAGCTCAAGCCCTACGTGGATATCCCGCGCATGGCGACGATGGCGCTGGAGATGCTGAACGACGGCCTCGAAGCCTTCGTGAGCCGCGACAGCGCCCGCGCCCGCGCCGTGTTGCCGCGCGACAAGGACGTGGACGCCCTGCACAAGCAGCTGCAGCGCGAACTCATCACCTTCATGCTGGAACAGCCCAACACCATCACGCGCTGCCTGCACCTCATGCAGGTTTCCAAGCGCCTCGAGCGCATCGCCGACCACGCGACGAACATCGCCGAGGAAGTGGTCTTCCTCCACGAAGGCCGTGACATCCGCCACACAGGCAAAAACTCCGCCGCATGAAGTCCTCCAAGCCAAAGGCCGCTCCCAAGATTCTCGTCGTGGATGACGAACCGGATGCCGTTGATCTGATCGAGTTCAATCTCACCGCCGCCGGTTTCGCCGTGGTCACCGCTGCCGATGGGGCGGAGGCCGTGCGGCGGGCGCGCGGGGACGAGCCGGATTTGATCGTGCTGGACGTGATGTTGCCCGAGTTGGACGGCCTCGAAGTGTGCAAGCTGCTGCGACGCGAGCCGGCGACCGCTCGTGTGCCGATCCTCATGTTGACCGCACGGGCTGCGGAGATTGACCGCGTGCTCGGGCTGGAGCTGGGCGCGGATGACTATGTGACCAAGCCGTTCAGCCCGCGGGAGCTGGTGCTGCGAATCAAGGCACTGCTGCGTCGCCGCGAGCCGGATGCCCCGGGGGTGGAGCGGCTGAAGATCGGCCCACTGGTGGTGGATCTGGCCGCTCACTCAGTGACCGTCGCGGGCAAGGCCGTGGAACTCACGGCGACCGAATTCAAGCTTCTGGCCACCCTCGCGCAGCGCCGTGGACGGGTGCAGTCGCGAGATCAACTGCTGCGCGACGTGTGGGAATACGACGTGGCGATCGACACCCGCACCGTGGACACGCACATGAGGCGCTTGCGCGAGAAGCTGGGCCGCGCCGGAGACTACCTCGACACAGTCCGGGGCGTCGGCTATCGGTTCATTGCCGAATAGCAAATCGTCCGCGCCCATTCCGTTGTCATGTGGCCCATTGTCAGCCTCGTTCTGTTCGTCATTGCCTGCGGTGTCTTCCGCGCGTGGCTGTGTCAGCGCAACGATTTCGCTGAGCAGCTCGCCACGCGGGCGAAAGAGGCGGAGGTGCTCCGGGAAGATTACGCGCGGAGGGACGCGCGTGGGGTGGCGCAGCAGCAGGCGCTGTTCAACAGCATGACCGAGGGGGTCCTGCTGCTGGACGCAGCGGGCCGCGTCCAGTTGGTGAACGAGGCGTTTGCCCGGCTCTTTTCCGTCGCGGGCGATGTCCGGGGGCGGACGGTCATGGAGGCGCTGCGGCTGCATCAGGTGCAGGCGTTGGTGAATCAGACGCTGATTGAAGGGCAGATGCAGGACGGGGAGCTGATGTTGCCGGGAGTCGAGGAAGATCGTTACTTCGCAGTCAACGGAGCGGCGGTCATCAGCCTGGACGGACAGCGGCAAGGGATGATTTTGGTTTTCCACGATCTGACACGGCTGAAGCAATTGGAGAACACGCGGCGGGAGTTCGTCGCGAACGTGAGCCACGAGTTGCGCACGCCACTCTCGCTCATCAAGGGCTACGTCGAGACGCTCATTGACGGGGCGAGGGACAACCCCGAGGTAGCGCTGAAGTTTCTTCACACCATCGAGCGGCACGCGGATCGGCTCACCTTTCTCATCGAGGATCTGCTCACCATCTCGCGACTGGAGTCGGGACAGATGGTCATCAACTTGGCTTCCACAGAGCTGCGGTCCGTCGTCGCGCGGGTGGTGGAGGACCTCGCAAGCCGGGCGGCGACGCGCCAAGTCACGCTCGTCAACGAAGTCCCCGAAGCGCTCCAAGCCGTCGCCGATCCCGAGCGACTGCATCAGGTCTTCGCCAACCTCGTGGACAACGCCATCATGCACGGGCGCGTGGGCGGCACGGTGCGCATCGGCGCGCAGGCGCCCACGGAGCAAACCGTGGAGGTGTGGGTGCAGGACGATGGCGCCGGCATCCCGCCCGAGGCGTGTGCGCGAGTGTTTGAGCGTTTTTACCGTGTGGACAAGGCCCGGACGCGCGAGGCCGGCGGGACCGGGCTGGGGCTGGCGATCGTGAAACACCTCGTGCTCGCCCACGGCGGCGAGGTTCGCGTGGAGGGCGGATTGGGCACGGGAGCGAAGTTCGCCTTCACCCTGCGTCGCGCTGCGTGAAGCAGATCTCCTTGGCCGCAAATCTCGGCTTCGGATTTTCGGAGGCGTTCACCTCAGCCAGTGTTTTAAGCGGCTGCGGGTGGAGGTGCGCCACCACAGGGCGAGGGAAAGGCGGCGGTAGGAACCCGCTGGCACGTCGCCAACGGCGAGCAGGGCGGAGAGCTTCCTGACCGCGTGCGGCAGGCAGCGGAAGACGAGCCGCTCGTCCAGCCATGTGGCCTCGATTTGCGCCGCCTCGTAGCGAGCGAGCGAGAGAGACCACTCCGGTTCCAGTCCCTCTGTCGCGGCGTGTTGTTTCAGATGGCGCACGAAGCCCAGCGCGTCTTCGCACGGCCGCGTGCCTGAAGGTGGAGTGATGGCGTAGTTGTGGAACAGGTCGGCGAAGCGTGTTCCGAGAGCCTTGTGGGTGAGCGGCAGCAGTTCACCGACCTGCGCAAGCCGTCGGTGTTGCAGCACGCGGGCGAACTGGCGCAACTGCTCGCAATGGCTCTGCGATAGCGCCTCCCCCGTCAGCCCTTCGCTTGCAGCCACGCGCGCAGGATCCGCAAAGAATGTCTCGCGGAATGCGCGATCGCTCGCGAGTTGGGCGAGGAGCTTTTGCTGGAGGGCTAGCTCCATCGCTGGTGTTGCCTGCCGATGGCGCGGGCACGCTCGACTTCTCCCAGCATCTCCGACAGGGGCGGGAGGACGTCATCGCGCTCGAGGCAGATGCAGCGCACGGGAGCCCGCGCCACGGCGTCGTCGAGTAGTTGCCAGAGGGCCTCAGGGATCGGGTGGGCACGGCTTTCCACCAGCTGGCCGCAGGCGTCTTGGCCACCGGAGAAATGCACCTGCACCACGCGGTCGAGCGGAAGTTTTTCGAGGAAAGTCGCGGGCGTGCCGCCGAGGTTGACGGCGTGGTTCAGGAGACTGCTCACGTCGAGCAGCAGCCCGGTTCCGCCTGACCTCAACACCTCGCTGATGAAGGTCGGCTCGTCCATTTCCCCGCCCGGCCAGGCCAGTGGAGAGCAGACGTTCTCCAGCATGAGCGGCGTGGCGATGGCGCGGCGCGCGGTGATGATGTTCTTCGTCATCACCTCCACCGCCTCCTGCGTGAAGGGCAGGGGAGCCGATTGGCCGAGGTGGATTCCACCCGCACGTGTGAAGCCGATGTGCTCGCTCCACCAGGGCGGGTTCAAGCGCCGGATTAGGTTGGCAATTTTCTCCAGATAGACCGGGTCAATCCCCTCCGCGGTGCCGAGTGAGAGGTTGGTGAAGTGCGGCAGGATCGTGAAGTGCTCGCTCAGCAATGCCAACTCGTCCATGCGCTCCGGCGGGGCATCGATGTAGTGGTCACCGATGATCTCGACGAAATCCACCTCGGACTGGTGGTGAAGCAGCTCGTCCCGGAATGACTCGCGATACGCCAACCCCACCCCCAGACGCGGGAGGTGGGCGAGCAGGTTGGTGATTTCAGTCTTGCGGCCCACGGTGATCAACGTCGTGCGATGGTCGCGCCAAGCGGCGTGCCATGCTGGTTTCCAGATGAATTCACGGACGAACTCTTCTCCATCCGCACAGCTCAAGCCACGAAAAACTTCTCCAGCCCGCTCCGTGCGCCGCGCCGCACCTCTTGAACTTGCTGCTGCCCGCTCGTTGCTGACGGCCCATGTCTTCACTTCGGTCGCCCAGCGCAGCTAGGTCACATCACGTCGTCTCCTACTGTGGACTGCCGCCCGAATGCGGCTGGCATGAGGCAAATTCCGGCTGGCAGCCCCTTGCCACGTCAGGAATGATGCGCGCGATATTTGTGTCCGACATCTGACCCATGAGCCTTGCCACCATCCCGGTTGAAATCGCCGATCCCATCAATCACCGAATCCTCGCCATCTCCGAGGACCAGTTGCAGGGCT
>CAMBZO010000232.1 GCA_945872195.1 Akkermansia muciniphila
TTGCGTGAAGGCAAACTGCTGCCCAACACGGATACCACGACCATTGCCGACGGCCTGCGCGCGTCGTTGAGCGAGCGCACCTTCGACATCATCCGCGAACACGTGCGCGGCATCGTCACCGTGACCGAGGAGCAAATCATTTCCGCGATGCGCCTCGTGTGGGAGCGGATGAAGCTCGTGGTGGAACCGTCCGGCGTCGTCCCCCTCGCCGCCGTGCTCGCCGCGTCGGAGAAGTTTCGCGGCAAGCGCGTCGGCATCATCTTCACCGGCGGCAACGTGGACTTGGACAAGCTGCCGTGGCAGTAGCCCGTGGTCGCAACATTTAGGCTGTAAGCGCCGTGATGGCTGGCCAAATCCAGTGCCTCATTTTTGACCAGTGAGAGCGAAGGCGTTCTCCAGCACACTGGACACTGACTACTTTTCCCGCTCACTCCCACTCAATCGTCCCCGGCGGCTTGCTGGTGATGTCGAGGGCGCAGCGGCGCCTGCGCTTGCCAATCTAGGGAGGCCATTCTAGCTTGCGCGCCATGCCAACGGTGCTGCGTGTCCGAGGGTTTCGGATTGGTTTTTACAGTTCCGAACCAGACGAGCCGGCGCACGTTCATGTGCACAAGGCCTGCGGCGAGGCCAAGTTCTGGCTCGGGCCGGTGCAGTTGAGCTGGAACAAGGGCTTTCGCGAGGCCGCGCTCCGCGACATCGCCCGGATTTTGGAAGCGAACGAAACCAAGTTGATTGAGGCCTGGAATGAAACCGAATAACACCCCGCCGCCCGACATCATGGCTGTCCATATCACCGAGGAGCGCCTGACCTTCGACCTCGAAGACGGGCGGACGGTGAGTGTGCCGCTGGCCTTTTACCCCACGCTGCTGCTGGCCACCCGGCGGGACCGTGCGGCCTTTGAAATCTGCCACTCCTCTGTCCACTGGCCGAAGCTGGATTGTGACATCAGCTCCGACTGTCTGCTGCGCGGGGCACAGGAAGCGCGACGATTCGCCGAGAAGGCTTGGCAGAAGAAGGGGAAGCTGGCGGCGGTCTGACTGCCGCTCACTCCCACTCAATCGTCCCCGGCGGCTTGCTGGTGATGTCGAAGACGCAGCGGTTGACGCCCTTCACCTCGTTGATGATGCGCGTGGAGAGCTTCTCCAGAATCTCGTAGGGCAGCTTCACCCAGTCGGCGGTCATGCCGTCCTGACTCTCGACGGCCCGCACGCAGATGGTGAAGTCGTAGGTGCGCTCGTCGCCCATCACGCCCACGCTCTTGCACGGGAGCAGCACCGCGAAGCTCTGCCAAATCTTGTAGTAAAGGCCGCTGCTCTTCATCTCCTCGACCACGATGGCGTCCGCCTCGCGCACGATGCGCAGCTTGTCGGTGGTGAGGTCACCCAGCACGCGCACGGCGAGGCCGGGGCCGGGGAAGGGCTGGCGATAAACAATCTCCTTCGGCAGGCCGAGCTCGAGGCCGAGCACGCGCACCTCGTCCTTGAAGAGCATCCGCAGCGGCTCGACGAGCTTGAACTTCATGTTCTTGGGCAGCCCGCCGACGTTGTGATGGCTCTTGATGAGCGCCGCCGGGTTGCCCGCGATGGGCACGGACTCGATGACGTCGGGGTAAAGCGTGCCTTGCGCGAGGAACTTGGCCTGGCCCGCTTTCTTCGTCGCGGCTTGGAAGACATCAATGAACGCCTTGCCGATGACCTTGCGCTTCTTCTCCGGGTCGGTGACGCCCTTGAGCTTCGTGAGGAACAGCTTGGTGGCGTCCTCGTATTGCAGCTTCATCTTGAAGTGCTTGCCGAAGACCTCCTGCACGACCTCGGCCTCGCGGGAGCGCAGCAGGCCGTTGTTGACGAAGATGCAGGTGAGCTGGTCGCCGATGGCCTTGTGCAAAAGCGCGGCGGCCACGCTGGAATCCACGCCACCGCTCAGTCCAAGGACGACGCGCTCAGTGCCGACCTGCGCGCGGATGTCCGCGACGGCCTGCTCCAAGTAATTGCGCATCGTCCAGTGCTTGCCGCAGCCGCAGATGCCGTGGACGAAGTTGCTGTAAATCTCTCGCCCGCGCGGCGTGTGGACGACTTCGGGGTGGAACTGAAGGCCGAAGATGCGGCGCGCGCGGTGCTCGATGACCGCGTAGTCGCTGTTCTCCGTGGTGGCGACGACGGCGAAATCCTTCGGGAGCTTGGTGAGCTTGTCGCCGTGGGAGTTCCAGACCTGGAGCGTGGCCGGGAGATTCTTGAAGAGCGCGCAGCTCGTGTCGTGGACGGTGAGGTTGCCCTTGCCGTATTCGCGCTTCTGGCCTTTCTCGACCTTGCCACCGTTGAAGTGCGCGAGGAGCTGCACGCCGTAGCAGATGCCCAGGATAGGCACGCCGAGCTTGAAGATGGACTTGTCCGGCAGCGGCGCGTCCTTCGCATACACGCTGGAGGGCCCGCCGGAGAGGATGAGGCCGCTGGGCTTCAGCGCGGCGATTTCCGCCGCCGGGGTGTCGTAGCGCAGGATGGTGGAATACACGTTGCACTCGCGGATGCGGCGCGCGATGACCTGCGTGTATTGGGAACCGAAGTCGAGGATAACGATTTGCTCGTTCATGAAGTGCGGAGTGTTTGCCTGCGGTGGGAAAGTGGGCGAGTAAAAAGCAGCGCCAGCGGGAAGTAATGAGTGATGAGTCAGGAAGCAATTAGTCGGAGACGTCGCAGCGACGGCGCACACGAATTGCTAATCACCAATTACTTCTTCTCCGCCGCCGGGGCTGTGGGCACAAACTTAAACGACCCATCCGTCGCTGTGTATTCGAGCCTCATGCCCGCGGGCGCGGGCGGGATGGCGGCGATGTATTTCATCGTCACCAACTCGTCGAGGTCCTTGGGCGGGCGGCTCTCGCCAGCCTCGAACTTCTGGATGGCATCAATCAGCTTGGCCGTCTCCAGTCGGCCGATGCTGGCCTTCTGCGCCTTGCCGATGGCGGCGATGTAATCCAGGGGCGCGGCGACAGGGTTTTCTCCAAGTTTGGACGGCTCCTTCTTCGGCTCGGGCTTGGGGTCCGGGCTGCAAGCGGTGAGGGCGGCAGTCAGTGCGAGCGCGGGGAGGAACAGCGATTTCATATCGGCGACGGTAGCAACGAGCCGACGTTAGCCAAGCCCTTTCAAGCCGCACTTCTTCAAATCAGCGGCCGGCGGCCCAGCGGCTGAGGCGGCGCATGATTTCCCAGTTGTCGCTGGGCTTGACCATCACTTCGCCGATGGGTTTGCCGGCGAGCGAGTCGTCGGCAATCCAGCCGGCATCGGTGATGAGCACGACGCGGCCCTTGCCCGGCTCGGCCACGGCGAGGAGGCAGCCGGGTTCGTTGCGCGGGCCGTTGATGGGTTTGAGGGCGAGGTCGTTGTTCACGAGCGCACGCGGTTTCGCCGGATGGCCGGCGGTGAGGACGACCTGGTCGCCCGAGTAGTAGAGCCAGTTCAACCCGCCGATGAGGGGCGTCGCTTTGGGCAAGGGGAGAAACTTGATGTCGGTGTGGCGGTCGAGGAGCTGGAGGCCGAACTCGGCGAGGAGACGGTTGAGGTGGGTGGTCTCGAGGTTGTGAGCCTCTTGGTTGCCGAGGATGACGAGGCCGCCGCCGCCTTGGACAAACTGCGTGAGGGCGGCGATGTCCGGCGCGGCGACGTGGTGCGGCGGGGGGTTGGTGCCGGCGGCCTTGTCGCTGGGATTAGCGATGAGCACGGCGTTCACTCCGGCAAGGGTCTTGGCCGTGAGCGGCTCGGCGTGGATGCGGACCTCGAACTCTCCGCGCAGGCGGGTGAGGACTTCCTTGTAGTTGCCGTCGGGCTGGTAGCGCGTCTCGCCGACAGCGTTGAAGTAACGGCTGTAGAGGAGGACGGGCTTCGGTGTCTCGGCTGCGGCCAGCGGCAGGGGCAGGGCGAGGAGAAGGGTGAGGAGGTGACGGAGGTTCATGGAGGTTGTGGTCATTTGTGGTTCAGTCTGATTCCCCAGCCGCTCGCAGGGTGTCGAGCCTCACTGTTTGAGGGAGGTGAAATCTACCGCGTTGGGCCAGCGCATCGAGGAGTTCGCTGACCGAATTGAGGTGGCCTCGCTGTTTGGCGAGGACGAGCAAGGCCGCTAGGCCAGCGCACTTCACGCCCACTGCTTCAGCGGCGACGCGGGCTTTGCGGTCGTCGGTGATCAGCAGGCTGGCGCCCAGTTCTTTCGCCAGTTGAATGGCTTCCGCTTCGCCGCGACCGAGGGATTCCGTTCCCGGCAAACGCCGCGTGCCTTTGGCGACGGGGTGAAGGTGGATGAACTCCGGCAACCGGGAATGGAACGCGAGGAGTTCATCCTCGACGGCTTGCGGGACGATGAGGTGGCCGAACAGCTTCGCGAGCAAATCAGCCTGACCGACTTTGAGGAGCGTCGTGATGGCGGTGGTGTCGCTGACGACGGTCATGGAGGCGTGCCGGTTGCGGTTGAACTATCCGATGGTCTTCAACGTGGCGAGGTCGGCCTGCAAATCTGTCGGGCCGTAATTCACCGGGATGCGCCGCCGGCCCAGTTCGTCGAGGAGTTCCACCGAGGTGATGCCAGCCACTTCGGCTGCGCGGCCCAGAGAGGCTTCCTCCCGCTTGTAGATCCCAATGGCGAT
Source organism: Akkermansia muciniphila (assembly GCA_945872195.1). Taxonomy (GTDB): domain Bacteria; phylum Verrucomicrobiota; class Verrucomicrobiia; order Limisphaerales; family SXTU01; genus SXTU01. Next base: position 4,632 of record CAMBZO010000232.1, read on the forward strand.
GTCCACCAAGGCGTCCCGCTCGGTCAAGGCGACGTTCCTCAACCGCTCGGATGGAATCGTGAAGGTCATCTGGTCCTCAAAGTAACAGCAACTGGCGGGTTCTGGCAACCGCGCCTATGCCTTGGGTTTCAACTGCGGGAACAAGATTACGTCGCGGATGTTTTCCTGGCCGAGGAGCATCATGCAGAGGCGGTCGATGCCCATGCCCATGCCGCCGGCGGGAGGCATGCCGTGTTCCAGCGCAGTGAGGAAGTCTTCGTCGAGCTTTTGGTGTTCGCCGCCGGCCTGGTGTTCGAGCGCTTCGCGCTGGGCGATGGGGTCGTT
>CAMBZO010000233.1 GCA_945872195.1 Akkermansia muciniphila
TGACTGCATCTCCACTCGCCGGGCCGGATTGCGCAGCAAGTCCAGCGCTGCTGCCGCGAGATTTTTCCCGGTCGCAGCGTCCTGCACGAACTCCGGAAACACGACCTTGCCGGCCAGCAGGTTTGGCATGGCGAGGTGGTTGACCGTGACGATGCGTTTCCCAATCTGATACGTGAGCCACGAGGTCTTGTAGAGCGCGACGGTCGGCACTTTGAAAAAGGCGCACTCCATCGTGACCGTCCCAGTGGAGGCGAGGGCGATGGTGGCGGCGCACAGGGCCTCCGGGAGGTTGCCCACCTGCACGTCCAGCCCGCGCAAGACTTGGCGGGCGAGGTTACGCGCTTGAGCGAGCGTCGTGCTGGTGGTGTCCGGCAGGTTCGCCTTGTCTATCGCGAAGGGGCGGCAGTGCTGGGCGAACACCGGCAGCAACGCCTCCGACGGCAGCACGACGAGGAAGCCACTGTCCACCTCTGCCGCGATGCGCCGGGCCGCGTCGAGCATCGGCGGCAGGTGACGTGCGAGTTCGCCGGGGCGGCTGCCGGGCAACAGCAGCGTGAGGTGCTCGTATGGCACTGGGCGCGGGCGTGGCTCCGGCTGGCCACGCCACCCAGCAAAGCGATCCAGCATCGGATGCCCGACAAATTCCACGCGCAGTTTCGGCGCGCGTTGCGCATACCAGTCCTTCTCAAATGGGAAGATGGTCAGCAGCAGGTCGTAGTCGTCCGCCATCTTCGTCGCGCGACCGGGGCGCGAGGCCCAGACTTGGGGCGAGACGTATTGCACGATGCGCGGGTTCCACTGGCCCTTCGTGCGCGCAGCGTGTTTGCGCACCGCGCGGGCGAATCGGCGGTTGAAGCCGGAGAAATCCACACAGATGAGCAGGTCGGGCTGCTTCGCCACCGCCAACTTCAGCAACTTGTCAAAGATGCGCCGGAACTGGCCGTAGCTCTTGATGGCCTCCCACAGCCCGATGACCGCGTGCTGCGTCATGTCCACCGAGAGTTCCACGCCCGCAGCCGCCAGATTCGGTCCGCCCGCGCCGAAGAAATGCAGATCAGGCTTCGCGGGATGACAGTGGAATTCCGCCTCCGCGCGCAACGCCTGCACCAGCTCCGCCGCCAGCGCGTCGCCGCTCGGCTCGCCGGCAATCACCATGATGTTCGTCTCGGCCATGCGCTCAGTCGTGTTTCGCGGCGAGGCGTTCCGCCATTGCATTCCCCGCGAGCCAACCCGTCGTCCATGCCGCCTGAAAGTTGAAGCCGCCCGTGATGCCATCAATGTCCAGCAGCTCGCCCGCGAAGTAGAGTCCGGGGCAAACCCGGCTCGCCATCGTCTTGAAATCCACCTCCGCCAGCCGCACGCCACCGCACGTCACGAACTCCTCCTTGTTCATGCTCTTGCCCGTCACGGTGAACTCCGACTCCACCAGCAGCCTCGCCAGCGTGTGCAACTGCGCCTTGTTCAGCCCCGCCCACTGCGTCTGCGGCGCGATGCCCGCCGTCGTCACGAGCCGCTCCCACAGCCGCGATGGCAGCCCGCCCAGTGCCACGTTGGAAACCTGCCGCGCCCCCGTCAGCCCGCGCTGCGCCTGCGCGAGTGCGATGACGCTGTCGAAGTTGTGCTCCGGCAACCAGTTCACGCTCAGTGAAAAAGTGTAAGCGAACGCCGCCAACTCGCGCGCGCCCCACGCCGACAGCCGGAGAATCCCCGGCCCGCTCAAGCCCCAGTGCGTGATGAGCACCGGCCCCGTCTCCTTCAACTTCGTCCCCGCCACACTCACCGTCGCCCGCTCCACCGCCAGCCCGGACAAACCTTCCAGCCGCTTGTCCGCGATGTGAAACGTGAACAGCGACGGCACCGGCGGCGCCAGCGTGTGCCCGAGCGACGCCGCCAAAGTATCCGCTGCCTTCGCCCCGCCGGTGGCTAGCAACAGCGCATCGCAAACCAACCGCTCGCCATTGGAGAACGTAAGTTGAAATCCACCCTCAGCCCACCGCTCCACCCGCTCCACGCCACAGCCCGTCCGCAACTCCACCCCCGCCGCCCGCGCCGCCTGCGTGAGGCAGTTGATAATCGTCTGCGATTGGTCCGTGGTCGGGAACATCCGCCCATCCGCCTCCGTCTTCAGCACCACGCCGTGCGCCTCGAACCACTTCACCGTGTCCGCCGCCTGGAACCGATGAAACGCCCCGATGAGCGCCGGCCCGCCACGCGGATAACGCTTGGCCAACTCCTTCGGCTCGAAGCACGAATGCGTCACGTTGCACCGCCCGCCACCGGAGACTTTGACCTTCTGCAAAAAGTGCGCCCCCCGCTCCAGCACAATGACCGAGCCGCGACCCTGCAACGCCTCCGCGCAGGTGACGGCCCCGAAGAAACCCGCCGCGCCACCACCGACGACGACCACCTTGGTTGATAGTGTATTGTTCATGAACCACAGAGGAACAGTGCTCATCTCTTTGTCATCTGTGCCTCTGTGGTTAATTCCGCCCTCCGAATCTGGCTCGTAATCTCAAACGCCACGTCCAGCGCATGCTTGGCTGACGCGCCGCTGACCTTGGGCGTCCGCCGCTCGCGGACGCACTCGACGAAGTGCTCCAGCTCCAGCTTGAGCGGCTCGTCCTTTGCGATGGGCACCGGCTCGCGCACGATTTTCTTCCCGGCGAACTCGCTCACGATGGTGGAGTCGTTTGCGGCCAGCAGTTTCTTAAACAGCGAGCTTTCCGACTCGCCATCGCGGGCAAGCCGGAAGATGAAGCCTTTCTGCTCACGGTAATCCAGCGAGATGTAGCTGGGCTGTGCGCCGCCGCTGAACACGCGGATTTTCCGCAACCGCTCCGGGCTGATGCGGCTGGCGGTGAGGTTCGCCACGCAGCCGTTGGCAAAGCGCAGCCGCGCGTTCGCGATGTCCTCGGACTTGCTCAGGACGGGAATTCCCACGGCGTCCACGCTCACCAAGGGCGATTTCACAAACGCCAGCACCACATCAAGGTCATGAATCATCAGGTCCAGCACGACGCCGATGTCCGTGCTGCGCGCGGGGAAAGGCGAGAGGCGGTGGCACTCGATGAAACGCGGCTCCGGCGCGGCGGTTTCGAGGTAGCTGAAGACGGGGTTGAAGCGCTCGACATGGCCGACTTGCAGCACGAGCGCGCGGTCGTGGGCGAGCTTCACCAGCTCCGCCGCCTGGTCAGAGCGTTCCGTCATCGGCTTCTCCACGAGCACGTGGCGACCCAACTCCAGCAACGTCTTGGCAATGTCGAAGTGCGTCGTGGTGGGTGTGACGATGCTCAACGCGTCGCTCGCGGCGGCGGCCTCGGCGATGGAGGCGAAGGCGCGTGTCCCGTGCGCGGCGGCGTGCTTGCGCGCGGCCTCGGGGTTTGCGTCAAAGACGCCGGCGAACTCCACCGCAGCGGTGCGGGCCAACTGAGCGTAGAGCCGGGCGTGTTCCTTGCCCAACGAGCCAGTGCCGATGACGGCGACGCGGATTTTTTCAGCAGACACGGGTGGAGTGTGCCATTGCGGATCCGCTCCTGACAACGCACGGGTTTGCGCTGCGGAACGCCATGAGAATGCGCGGCCGCCTCGGAGTGCCTGACCGCGCCATAGCCTCAGGCGCGCGGCGCGAGCTTCTTCTCCACCGGCACCTTGTCGAGGACAGCGAACTTGGGCAGACCGCCTTCCATCGGCAGATGCAGGTGCCCCTCGATCAAGGGACGCGCATACTCGATGAACTTTTCGTTCGGCAGGAAACCATCCTCGGTGATCCAATCGCGCGGGAGGAAATGCTCGACGTTGGCGATGTCATTCAACGGCTGGAGATCGGTCGCCCAACGGTAGGGCTGGCTCGAGAGCCGGACAATTTTCACCATGTAACCGCTCTTGCCGCCGACCGCCGCGCGCACGGCGGTCTCGCCGCAAGCCACGGCCTCCAGCACGTCCGTCTCGCTGGCGAAGTGCGCGGCGGCGCGTTGCGCGTAGCCGAGCTTCACCGTGCGGGTCTTGAGGTTCAGCTTCGCCTGCACGATCTCCGCGAGCCGGTCCGCAGCCCCGCCCAACACCGCGTGGCCGAAGGCATCCACGCGCGACTTGTCCACGCCGATCTCCTCGCCCACCGCGTTCTTCAAGCCCTCGCCTACGACGACGATGCAATACTTGAGGCTGGCCACCGTCTCCTTCACCCGCGCAAGGAACTTCTCCTGCTCGAACGGCACCTCGGGCAGCAGGATAATGTGCGGCGCGTCCGTGGGCTGACGCTTGGCCAGCACGGTGCCGGCGGCGATCCACCCGGCGGCGCGGCCCATCACCTCGATGATGCAACACGAGCCGTCGTCCGTGGCCATGCTGCTCACGTCGAACGCGACCTCCATGACGGTGACTGCGTTGTATTTGATGACCGAGCCGTAGCCGTTGCAGTGGTCTGTGTGCGGGAGGTCGTTATCAATCGTCTTGGGGATGCCGATGCAGCGCATCTCCCACCCGCGCTTCACGGCTTCCTCGTGAATCTTGTTTGTCGTGTCCTGCGAATCATTGCCGCCGGCGTAGAAGAAGAACCGGATGTTGTGCGCCTGAAAGACGGCGAAGAGCCGGTCCATCTCCCGCGCGGCCTTCGCGGGTTGCTGCTTGAAATCCACCTTGTAGCGGCACGTGCCCAGCGCGGCGGCGGGCGTGTGTTTCAGGCCGGCGATGGTCTTGGCCTTCTCCTCGTTCAGGTCCACGAGCGTCTCGTTGAGGATGCCGAAGATGCCGTTCAGCCCGCCATAAATCTCCTCGATGCACCCGTGTCGGCACGCCTCCTGGATGACGCCCGCGACGCTGGCGTTGATGACGGCGGTGGGGCCGCCGGACTGGGCGACGAGCAAATTACCTGTGAGTTCAGTCATAAAAATGTGGCGTGCGCGGACATTGTTCTGCCTGGAAATTCAGGAAGTGGAAGCCGCCCAGCACGAGCG
>CAMBZO010000234.1 GCA_945872195.1 Akkermansia muciniphila
AGCCACGGCATCCGCGTAAGCCTCGTGCCCGGCATCATGGACGCGGTGGACGCAGGGGAAATCCGCATCTCGACGCTGCACAACTTCTGCCCGCTGCCGATGGGCGTCAGTCACGCCGCGCCGAACATTTATCAGTTCACTTCCGCCGATCCCCGCGAGCGAGAGAGCGCGCTGAAGCAGACGTTCAAGACGCTGGACTTCGCGGTGCGCATGAAGGCGCGGCTGGTCGTGCTGCACATGGGCAGCCTCACGGAGATGAAGCCCAAGGGCGGGTTCCTCGGCCTGTTCGGCCCGGCGGATTTTACGGACACGCTGCTGGACATGATTACGGCGAAGGAACACGAATCGCCGAAATTTCAGATGCTGATCGCCGACGCGGTGGACCAGCAGGAGCGGCACAAGGCGGGGCCGATGCAGCGCACCGCCGAGGCACTTCAGCAAATCGCGGCGCGCGCGGCGGAGCTGGGGTTGCAGCTTGGCATCGAGAACCGCGAGGCGCTGGAGGAAGTGCCGCTGGATGGCGAGATGGCGCAGTTCCTCAAGGAATTTTCCTCCGCCACCGTGCGCTACTGGCACGACACGGGGCACGCTCAAATCAAGGAGCACCTCGGCTTCCTGCACCACGTCACGCACCTCGGCCAACTCGCGGACCGGCTCGGCGGGTTTCACATCCACGATGTCACGTTCCCCGGCAGCGACCATCGCGAGCCGGGCACTGGCTGCATTGATTTTGCCGCGCTGAAGCCGTTCGTGAAGCCGGAGCACATCAAGGTTTTCGAGTTCAGCCCCGGGCTGAAGACGGAGGAAGTGAAGCGCGGCGTGGCGCACGTGAGGAAGCTGTGGGACGTGTGAAACCCGCGCCTTCATGGCTCAAGACACTCGTGCAACTCGCCGTGTGCGGCGCGCTGCTGGCGTGGATTTTTCAGGCGATTTTCTGGAAGGAAGGTCAAGACGCGTGGGAGCGGGAGAAACGCACGCCCGGGTGGCAGGAATTGACCCGGTGGGAACGGCTGGAGGTTTCGTGGACGCACGGCCCGCGTGAAGTGTGGCACGATATGTCACGCGTGCGGCCGAGGCCGTTCGCGCTGTCGCTGCTGCTGATGGGCGCAACCATCTTGCTGGGCATCGTGCGTTGGCGGCAGGTGCTGCGGGTGCATGGGCTGGACTTGTCGTTTGCGCGGGCAGCGGAGATTTCGCTGGTGGCGCACTTCTTTAATTCGTTCCTGCTCGGCGCGGCGGGCGGGGACTTGATGAAGGCGTATTACGCGGCGCGGGAGACGCACCACAAGAAAGCCGAGGCCGTGGGCACCGTGTTCGTGGACCGCATCATCGGGCTGTTCGCGCTGCTGGTGTTCACGATGGTGGCGATGGCGGCGAACCTGCCGCTACTGCGGGCGGACCCGCTGTTCTCGAAGCTGGCGGTGGCGATCACGGTGATGTTTGTCGGGTGTGCGGTGGTGCTGTTCCTTGCGCTGCGCGGCGGCGTTTCAAAGGGCTTGCCACAAGCACGCGAGTGGCTGCGGCGGCTGCCGAAGGGAGATTTTCTGGAGCGGTTGCGCGACTCGCTCAAGCCGTTTGGCAATGACAGGACGTTTCTGGTGAAAAGCTTTTCCGTGTCGCTGCTGCTGTGCGGCGTGTGCGTGCTACACGTGCAATCCCTGGCGTGGGGGCTGGGGCTGGAGCTTTCGGTGCGGCACCTCTTCGCCATCGTGCCGATGATCACGTGCATGGTGGTGCTGCCGCTGACGCCGAGCGGGCTGGGCGTGCGGGAAAATCTCTTCGTGCTGATGCTGGCGGTGCCGCTGATCGGCGTGGAGCACACGGCGGCACTGTCGCTGTCGTTGCTCTGCACTGCGGGGAGTTTGTTCTGGAGCCTGATCGGCGGCGTGGTCTATGTGAGCTTGAAGGGCCGACATCACCTCGCCGAGCTTGGTCGGCCCGAGTCGAGGGCGGACTGAGATTCGCTCAAGCAACGTCTGACACTGCGGACGCGGACGCTTCCTTGGCCGCCAGCGCTCGCGCCCACCCATCCGCCACCAAGGTCTGGAAGTAGAGGAGGATGGAAACTGTGTTAAGTGGGAAGTCCCACATCGCGTGGACGAGAGTCCCCACCATCGCCGCGCAGGCACAGAAACCCAAAACCCACTGCGTGCTGCCCCAAATCACTGGCTGTCGAAAATGATCGCGGAGGCCCAGCCACACACCGCCACCGAGGAGCCAGACCCAGAGCGCCATTCCCCACCAGCCCCAGTTGGCGAGATACTCGTAGTAGTCGTTGTGGGCGTGGCGCCAGAAACCGTATTTCTCATCCCCCAAGCCGAAGGCCTCCATATACGGGGGCAGGGCCATTTGGAAGCAGTCCGGGCCGTGGCCCAGCACACCCAACTCTCGCACCAACTGGTGATACACGGCCGATGGGTAGCGCTCCTGGATCGCTTCAGTCAAGGTGTTCAACCGGACGACTCGGTTCTTCCAATCCGCGCTCAAGGGAATCGCAGCCAGCGTGACGATCACCGCCAGCAACGAGACGCCTTGAATCAAACCGGTTCTCCACGAGAAGCCTTCCCGCGCCGTGCTCCACCACGCCCAGAAAAATCGCGCCCCGATAAGGAATGCCAGCAGAACAGCCAGCGCCCAGCCCGCACGCGAGGTGTTCACGAAGAGGCCGATTAAGAGGCACAGCGACGCCACAACCCATCCTGCAAACCGGAGCGGCTGACCGCGTGCGCCAGCTGCGGCGACGGCTCCTCCGAGAACCAGTGCCCACCCGAGGCTCATGAACGAGGCCGCGTTGCCATGATAGCGGTAGGTGGCAAAGGTGGTCGGACTTTGAGCGACTTTGCTGTTCCAGTCCCAAATCCATTCGCGCCACTCCGCCCCGCCGAGGTGCAGCACAACCCCACCGACGGCCACCGTCACTGCGGTCAAACCCATCGTGATCCAAACCCGCTTTCTCCAGACGGGGCGCGACATGAGATCACAGGCGAAGAGGAAATAGGCGAACATCGCGGTTACGTTCAGCATCGAGCGCTGTGCGAAGTAGCGGTCGATCGCTCCCGGCCAGTCGGGCAGCGGCGGATTGTCGAATATGCGCAGGACCGTGGTCCAAGTGCGGTAAACATGATACGAGTGCGCATTCCAAGCCATCCACCAACCCTGTAGCAAAAGTAGCGTGAGCAGCACTGCCGGCACCCAAGCCACCCGCGGCCAATGCCGCCGGCCAGCACAACCCAGCAGCCACAAGCCCATCAAGGCCGCGCTGAACTGGTTCAAAATGGCAATGCAGACGTCACGCGTGCATCCGTAAGCCCACGGCGAGAAGACCAGAATGACAAGGAACATCCAGCGAGGCGCATCGGCGAGGACGCGATCCAAGTGCATTTTTTTGGAAGAGGCTGACATGGCTCGGCGCGTGAAAACGTGCGCGATCAGCGGATGGACAACTCCTGTTGGATGCCAAACTTCTCCACGCGTTTGCGCAAGGTGGCACGGGTGATGCCGAGCAGTTTCGCCGCCTGCACCTGGTTGCCATGCGTCTCCGCCAGAGCACAGATGACCAACTCGCGCTCGACGGCGGGCAACACCTTGCGGGAGCTCTGCTCACGCGCCCACGCGAACAGCGCCCGGGCCAGAGCGGGAATTTCATTCGCGGCTGGCGGCTCGCCCGTTCGCGCAGACAGCACGGCGGAAGGCGAAGCCACCGGAACCGGCCGGCCCGGGACAAGCTCCGCAGGCAAATCAGCCAGCATGATGGCGTCACCTTTGCCCACAACGAGCGCGCGCTGCATCACGTTCTCCAATTCACGCACATTGCCCGGCCATGAATGCCGCTCCAAAGCCGCCAGTGCATCGGGATGGATAGCCCCCGGCGTGCGCGCCTGAGCACGCGCAAACTTACGGAGAAAATAGTCCACGAGGAGCCGGATATCCTCCCGCCGCTGCCTCAGCGCGGGCAACTGGATGCGGACCACGTTCAGCCGGTAAAACAAATCCTCGCGAAATGTCCGGCCAGCCACCGCCGCTTCCAAAGGCTTGTTGGTGGCTGCAATGACTCGCACATCCACCGTCACCGGTTGATTGCCACCGACCCGATCGAAGGAACCGTTTTGCAGCACGCGCAAAATCTTGGTCTGCGTCGGGAGGCTCATGTCGCCGATTTCATCGAGAAAGAGGGTGCCGCGGTTGCACTGCTCAAACTTGCCGATGCGCTGCGCCGTCGCGCCCGTGAACGCTCCCTTCTCGTGGCCGAACAATTCGCTCTCCAAAAGATTTTCAGGAATCGCAGCGCAGTTGATGGCGAGGAAGGGCTGCTCCGCGCGGCGGCTGTGGGTGTAGATGGCACGCGCCACCAGCTCCTTGCCAGTGCCGCTCTCGCCTGTGATCAGCACAGTCGCGTCCGTGCCCGCCGTCTGGCCGACGAGTTTGAAAACCTCCTGCATCGGCGTGCTGCGGCCCACGATGCCCAGGTCGTAGTCCTCGGACTCCAGCAACGGCTGGCAGGAAACAGTCTGCCGCATGGTGCGCGCCGCCTGCAGCGCGTCGGCCACGAGCTGCTTGAGCTTGGGCACGTCGAACGGCTTGAGAAGATAATCGTAAGCACCGAGCTTCATCGCCTCGATGGCGGTCTGCGTCGTGCCGTAAGCAGTCATCATGATGACCGGCAAACGAGCATCGTGCTGCCGCAGGCGGCGGAGTGTCTCCAAACCGTTCATGCCCGTGCCCATGCGAATGTCCATGAGGACGAGGTCGGGCTTGAGCTTGGGGACTCTCTTCAGTCCCTCCTCGCCGCTTGACGCGGTGTGCAACTCGATGGAGGAGGAATCAAATATGCGACGGAAGGAATATTGCACGTCCACCTCGTCATCAATTAGGAGCAACTTATCCATCAGGAAGAAACGTTAGCAGGAATCCTCCAGCAGTGAAGCATCAAACACCCCGACCCAGCT
>CAMBZO010000235.1 GCA_945872195.1 Akkermansia muciniphila
GAGCCAAAGACACCTAGTTCGTAGGTGGTGCTTGTGTAGGGATTCGTCCACCGCTCGAACTGCAACTCGCCTCCCAGTGTCACCGTGGTGGCGATGGCGATTTGCGCGAGAAACTTCAACTTGGCGTTGACCGGGCGGAGATCATCCAAGAGCCCCACAAGAAACATGGCTAGGCCTCCGAGCACCACGGCGATATTCTGCGGGCTTATCTCCAAATCGGACGGAAGCGACGTAGATGCTACCAGTGCCACCAGTGCCACCACGACGAACGCAGCCGCCAAGGCGACGCCGCCGAACCGCGAGATCGGGGTGGCATGTGCTTGGTGGAATTCCTGCCCCCGCACCGCCGTATCAGTCCAGCGAGTGCGTTTGAGGATTAGCCGGATGATCAGCCAAGCGGTCGCGCCGCCGATGGTCGCTAGCAGTAGGATGTTTTGATAAATCATTCCGCTGATACTTTGGCTTTCAAATGAAACCGATGTGATTGGGTGGGGATCTGCCTGGCTGCCAGCGTTCGCAAGCAGCTGCCAGTGCTCGTCAAATCACGAAGATCAAGGTCGTTAAGTTTTGATTTCACGTAGGTGCAAACCTTTGGGGCCACTCCAAGCGGCTCTCCCATAATCCTCTCCCGGCTGCGTCCCAAGAAACTCCGCCAGAATCGTAATCGCATCAGTCAGCCATCGAGGATTTGGACTTTTCCCATTCAAGAGACCAGGTCACCGCACGGCGAATTCCCTCCTCCAGCTGCACCTTCGGCTCGTAGCCGAGAAGTTCGCGGGCTTGCGCGATGTTCGCGACGTAGCGCGTTACTTCGCCCACGAGTGCCGGCGCGGTATTGATGGTGGCCTCTTTGCCTAGGGCACTTGCTACCAACTCCGCCATCCGACCCAGCGTGTTGCCTTGCCCGCAGGCCAAGTTAATGGTGTCCCCTGTGATCCGACCTCCGACCACAGCTTTAATGCCCCGGACGATGCCCTCCACACAGTCATCCACAAAAGTAAAATCCAAGACCTTGTCCGGCCCGTTGATCGTCACGGACTCACCCGCTGCGATGCGCCGGATGAAGAGCGGGATCACACGCTCCATGCGCTCGATGTCATTATCATACCGGCCGTAGACATTACTGAAACGAAACACTAGATAGGGTAACCCATAGCATCGAGCATACGAGTAGATCAGCGCTTCGCCCGCAATCTTACTCGCCGAATAGGTGCTCTCCGTATAGGCGAAATCGGCGTTCTCTTCTACCGTGTTGAACCGGTGAATATCACCGTAAACTTCGCGACTGCTCGAAAAAATGATGGGCGTGCGCGTGTGGCGACAATACTCCAGCACGTTATACGACATGATCACGTTCTCCAGCGCGCGATGAGGCTGGAGGACCAGTTGGTGGACCTTCGCGTGCGCAGCAAGATGGAGCACCACGTCGACTTTCGGATACTCGACTCCGCCAATCCCCGCCGGGTTCGGCGGGTAGTGGCAACTCAGATCTTGGAGAATGTAGCGGAATTGGTCGGTCCAAGCGTTGACTCGATTGTCCACCCCGAACACCTCGTGCCCCTCCGCCAGCAGTCGGAGCGCGAGGTTCGTGCCAATTTGCCCGCTCGATCCTGTGATGAGAACTCTCATAATCTCCCTTCAGCTATTCGGAAATCGGAAGTCGGAACTCACCCAGCCGCCAGAAAATCTCGAATCACCGCCACGACCTCATCGGCTTGGGCACGAGTCAGTTCCGGAAAAACTGGCACGCTCAACGCCTCGCTGGCGAGTCGCATGGCCACCGGCAGGTCGCTTGGGGCGAAGCGATCATCCGGGAAACACTCCTGTGCGTGCATCGGCACCGGGTAGTAAATCTCAGTTCCCACCTTGCGATTTTCACTCAATGCGCGCAACGCGTCGCGTCGCCCCGCGCCGATCACGCGCAGCGTGTATTGATTCCAGATGTGTTCGTTGGTCGGCAACGCCACCGGCAGGATCAGTTTGGTGTTCGCCGCCGCTTCCTCCGTGGCCAAAAGCACGCCCGGCAGTTGGCGCAATTGTTCGGTGTAATAGGCCGCATTCTCCCGCCGCCGGCGCGTGTAGCTGGCGTAGTGCGTAAGTTTTACACCCAGCAGAGCGGCTTGGAGTGCGTCCAAGCGGAAATTTCCGCCCACAACTTTGTGGTAATACTTGGGCTTGGAACCGTGCGTGCGCAGCAGGCGGGCCTGCTCGGCGAAGGCATCGTCGTTCGTCACCAGCATTCCGGCGTCGCCGAGCGCGCCGAGATTCTTGGAGGGAAAGAAACTAAAAACGCCCGCGTGACCGATGGTGCCCAACTGACGTTCGCGATACGCGGCTCCCATTGACTGGGCGGCATCCTCAATGACCGTAAGGCTGTGCTGCTGAGCAAGCGCCATGACTTCATCCATCGCGGCGGCCTGTCCGAACAAATGCACCGGGATGATCGCTTTGGTTCGCGGGGTGATGCGACGCGCGGCATCCACTGGGTCCATGTTGAACGTGACCGCGTCTGCTTCCACGAACACCGGTTTCGCCCCCACTCGCGCTACGCAACCGGCGGTGGCGAAAAACGTGTAAGTGGGGCAAAGCACCTCATCGCCCGGTCCAATACCGGCAGCCATCAGGGCGAGCAAAATCGCGTCGGTGCCCGAGGATGTGCCGATGGCATGACGCGCCCCAGTAAAGCGGGCCAGCGCTTCTTCCAACAGCGTGACCTCCTTGCCAAGGATGAATTGCCCGTGATGCAGCACGCGCGCAAAAGCGGCCGTGAGTTCGGTTTCCAGCGCGAGGTTCTGCGCGTTCAGGTCCAGGAGGGGAACTGCCATGATGGATGTTGGTCTGGCGAAAGCTTCAAACCATGCTGCCGCCTTTGGTCACGCGCCGGAACTTACCGGCCAGACCGCTTTGGCACGCTGCGTTCAATTGTTCGTTTCGCGACATGAAGTCGGAAACGGCTGCTTGTCCGATGGACTCCGCGAGGGGGTCACTCGCCAGAAAGAAACCTGATTTGCGCTGCACCCAGGCCGGGGCGCGCTGGTTTGAGGGCCATTTGCAGCCTTGGTTGGGGTGGTTTCCATGAACAATAGGGGACGACTGAATCAGGAAAAACTCTTCTTTTCAACAGGTTATTGAACCTTGGGCTCCGTTCGGTCTGGTTGCACGCTTCGTCGGCCTAGAATCACGCTGCGCCGCTCGTAGCCCTCCGCCAGGAATGTGAGCGGTCGGTGAAAATGGACCGGGGAAGAACGAAATAAACTCCCCCAGGCTGAAGCGTGCGGCTACGGGAGCGCAGTCAGCCCCGCTCTTGGCGAAGGAGTGAGTCAGCGCGTAGGCCTTGGATTGGACAGCCCATAGTTTGTCATCGAAGCCCTCGGCAATGAGGTCAATTCCCTTGTCCCGGCCCCAGCGTCCCGGCCAGTCGTCCCACAACCAGACACGCTTGATGAGACGCCGATACTGCGGGTCGTGCTCCAGGAACCATTTGCAGATCCGCTCGAACTCGCGTCCGCGCCGGTGTTCGTCCGGGCTGAGGCTGCGAAACAACTCAGGGAAAGAGGCCATGACTGTGCGGAGAGAGTGGCGAAGGGCGGGGGAGGTCGCAAGACTGCGGCTTGGCGTGACGCCGGGTCGGAGACCGGCGCTCCGAACTACTTCTACTTCGCCTTGGCGGGCGCAGCTTTCGCGGTCTTCACGAGTTGCACGGGCACGGCGTTCTGCTGCGGTGTGCCGGGCGTGCTGCGGCCGTCGGCGACGTATTTCTCCAGAAGCTTCGTGAGGCGGGCGACGACTTCGGGGTGCTTGTCTTGCACGTTGATTTGCTCGCCGATGTCTTTGTCCAAGTCGAAGAGTTGGACGGGCGGGAGGGCGGTGGCTTTCGGCGTGCCGGGGCGCGGGTCGCTCCAGCCGCCAGACTCGCGGCAAAGGGCGAGCTTCCAGTTGCCTTGGCGGATGGCGAAGGAGCCGTTGATGGAGTGGTGGACGAGCGCTTCGCGCAGCGAAGCCTTGGCCGTGCCGAGCAGTGCGGGGAGGAAACTCACGCTGTCCTCGGCGGCATTGTCAGGGGGTTTTGCGCCGATGATTTCGGCAGCGGTGGCCATGAAGTCGGTGAGACAGAGCAACTGCTGCGAGAGGGTGCCGGCCTTCACTCGCGCGGGCCAGCGCACGAGGAACGGGACGCGGTGGCCGCCGTCGAAGATGTCGGCCTTGTGGCCGCGGAACTCATAGCTGGGGTTGTGGCCCTTGGCCAGCAGCGCGGGGAAGTCGGCTTGCGGCGAGCAGCCGTTGTCGCTGGTGACGATGACGAGGGTGTTCTCGGCGAGGGCTTGCTTGTCCAACTCGGCCAGGAGTTGGCCGATGGCGGCGTCGGTCTGCATGACGAAGTCGGCGTAGTGGTTGAGGCCGCTCTTGCCCTGCCATTCCTTCGTGGGCGCGATGGGCGTGTGCGGTGAGGCGAGCGGCAGGTAGAGGAAGAAGGGCTTGCCCGCCTTTGCTTCGGCGGCGCGGGACTTCACGTAGCCGATGGCCTTCGTGGTCAACGTGGGCAGCACGTCCTCGACCTCGAAGTCCGGCGCGGCGGGACCGAGGCGGCACTTGCCCTGCGCGCGTCCGAGGAACATCGGGAAGTCCTTGTCCACGGTCGGGAGCTTGGTGACGCGGTCGTTCTCGATGAACGTGTAAGGCACCATGTCGAGCGACGCGCTGATGCCGTAGTAGTAGTCGAAGCCGACGGCGTTCGGACCGTTCTTGATGGGCTGCGCGTAGTCCACGTTGTGAATCTGGTCGGCGGACTCGACGTTCAACTCGGCGACGGTCTTGCCCTCCTTCTTCACCCAGTCCATGCCGAGGTGCCACTTGCCGATGGCGGCGGTGTGGTAGCCGTTGTTCTTAAGCAATTGCGCGACGGTGAGGCGGCCCGGCTCGATGAGGCG
>CAMBZO010000236.1 GCA_945872195.1 Akkermansia muciniphila
GGCCAGATCACCGCCAAGACCATTGAGCGCATCCGCTACGACCAGCTCGACGACATGGTCTCGACCATCGGCAGCGGCTTCCTCGGTCTCACGTTCGGCTGCGTGCGCTGCCACGACCACAAATACGACCCCATCCCCCAGACCGATTACTACGGCATCGCGGCGGCGCTCGCGCGCACGGTGCACGGCGAGCTGAAGATTGACCGTGCGCACGAGGAGACACAGCGCAAGCTTGTCGCGCACAAGCTCGCGGGCGAACCGTTGCAGGGCGCGCTCAAGCAGTTTGAGGCCGAGCAGTTCCCGGCGAGGTTCGCCAAGTGGCTGGCGACCGAACCCGCGCAGCAGACCAACGCTGCGCCGTGGCAGATGTGCGACGTGACTTCCGCCGAGGCGGTGACCGCGTCGCTCGAAGTCGCGCCCGACGGCGTCGTGCGCTACCTCGGCAACAAGGCCAAGGACGACACCTACACGGTGAAGGTCGCGACGTTCCAGCGCGGCCTGCGGGCGTTGCGCCTGGATGCGCTCGCGGACGCGGCGTTGCCCGCGAAAGGCCCGGGCCTGTCGGACAACGGCAACTTTGTCCTCAGCGATTTCAAGGTCACTGCGCGCCCGCTCGACGCGAAGTCCAAGGCCAAGCCCGTCACGCTCAAGCTCAAGGCCGTGGCTGCGACGTTCGAGCAAACGAGCTATCCACTCAGTGAGGCCGTGGACGCCAGCCAGACCTCTGGTTGGGCCGTGTCGCCGCAGTTCGGCACGAACCACGCGGCGGTCTTCAGCATCGAGGGCGAGCCGGTGGGCTTCGAGGGCGGCACGGAGCTGGAGTTCCAAATCAAGTTCACCGGCTTCTTCGGCATCGGCCGGCTGCGGCTGGGCTTCAGCAACGACCAGGCACCCGGCACGCTGGCGCAGGCGAAGGACGAACAGAACGCGCGCGAGTTGGAGACCGTGCTGGCCACGACCGGCGGCGCGCTGAACGAGACGAACCGCGCCGCGCTGTTCCGCTGGTATGCGAAGTTCGACCCCGAGGCGCAGCGACTCAAAGCCATCGTGCGCGAGCACGCGGGCAAGACGCCCAAGCCCGACCTCGTGCCCGTGTATTCCACGAAGGCCGGTGGGCAGGACGTTCACCTGCTGCGCCGCGGCGAGGTGGACAGCAAGATTTCCAAGGCGGACCCGAACTATCTGCAAGTCCTCAACACCGCCGCTGACGGCGCGAAGCGCTGGCTCCCCAAGCCCGAGGCCGACCCGCGCATCGCGCTGGGCGACTGGCTCACGGACGCCGAGCACGGCGCGGGCAGCCTCCTTGCGCGCGTGATGGTGAACCGCGTCTGGCAGCATCACTTCGGGCGCGGCCTCGTCGCGACGCCCAACGACTTTGGCGTGCAAGGCAAGCCACCGACGCATCCGGAGTTGCTCGACTGGCTCGCGGGCGAGTTCGTGCGCGGCGGTTGGCAGCTCAAGCCGTTGCATCAGCTCATCCTGGCCAGCGCGGTTTATCAGCAAGGGGCGGAGCTGAAGCCGGCAAATCTCAAGGCCGACCCGGAGAACAAACTTTGGTGGCACCGCCCCGCGCTTCGCCTCGAAGCCGAGGCCATCCGCGACGCGCTCCTCACTGTCGGCGGACGCTTGGACGAAAAGCTCTACGGCCCAAGCGAGACGAACTACGAGTCCGCGCGCCGCAGTGTTTACCTCCGCGTCAAGCGCAGCGAACTTATCCCCTTCCTCACGCTCTTCGATGCCCCTGAGCCAGCCGCCAGCGTCGGTGAACGCGGCGCGACCACGTTGCCGACGCAAGCGCTCGCCATGATGAACTCGACCTTCGTGCGCGACATCGCCGACCGCCTCACCAAACGCGCGCTCCAACCCGGCGTCGAGCCAGCCGCCGCCATCGCACAGGCCAGCCGCATCGCCCTCGGTCGCGCGCCAACTCCGGCCGAACAAGCCCGGCTCGTGAAGTTCTACGAGCAGCAGCTTGAGATGCTCGGCCCGCCCTCCGCCGACGCGAAGGCCACCGCCGCGCAGACCACCCGCGCCCTCACCGAAACCTGCCTCGTCCTGCTCTGTATGAACGAGTTCATCTACGTTGACTAAGGCCCCAAAGTGAAGCCACAGATGAACACAGATGGACACAAATGGGGAATGCAGGCCGGGAGCAGGACGCACGGACGATGGACACTTCCTTCCCCCTCACCCCGTCCCCTCGCCGCACCTTCTGAGTCCGCCCAAGTCCCATCTGTTTTCATCTGTGTCCATCTGTGGCTCAGTTCCCCGCCCTGATTTATGTTTGGCCAATACGCTCCCAACGAACTCGTTCTCCCCTCGCGCCGCAGCTTCCTCCAGCGCTCCGGTCTGGGTCTCGGCTCCGTCGCGCTCGGCACTTTGCTGCATGAAACCAAAGCTGCGCCGGTGAACCCGCTGGCCGCGCGCCCGCCGCGCTTCCCCGCCAAGGCCAAGCGCATCGTGTGGCTGTTCATGACCGGTGCGCCGTCGCAGGTGGACACCTGGGATTACAAACCCGAGTTGCAGAAGCGCAACGGCGAGGTCTTGCCCGGCAGCGACCCGAAGACCGGCTTCTTCACGACCAGCGGCAAGATTCTCAAGTCGCCCTTCGGCTGGAACCAGCACGGCCGCTCCGGGGCGTGGGTCTCCGACATTCTGCCGCACCTCTCGCAGCACGTGGACGACATGGCCTTCATCCACTCGATGCACCTGCGCGCGAACAACCACGCGCCCGCCTCGATGGAACTCATGTGCGGCGTGGACCGGCCCGGTTCGCCCAGCGCCGGCGCGTGGGTCACTTACGGCCTCGGCGCGGACAACCAAAACCTCCCCGCGTTCGTCG
Organism: Akkermansia muciniphila; assembly: GCA_945872195.1. Classification (GTDB taxonomy): domain Bacteria; phylum Verrucomicrobiota; class Verrucomicrobiia; order Limisphaerales; family SXTU01; genus SXTU01. Next base: position 2,843 of record CAMBZO010000236.1, read on the forward strand.
TGCTGCACGAGACGCGACCGCGCGGCGACGACCAGATTTGGAGCGCGGGCTTTCTGCCCAAGACCTATCAGGCACTCGCCCTCGACGCCCGGCGCAAGGAGACGATTGACAACCTCGTCCGCGCCAAAGACGAGTCCGAGACCCAACAGCGCGCCACGCTCGACTTGCTGGGTTCACTCAACCGCGACCATGCGCAGGCGCGTCCCACGCAGGCCGATTTGCTCTCGCGCATCAACTCCTTCGAGCTGGCCTACCGGATGCAGATGGCCGCTCCTGAGGCGATGGACATTGCGAACGAGTCCGCCGCCACGCGGCAGCTTTACGGCGTGGACAAGAAGGAGACCGAGACCTTTGGCCGCCAATGCCTCATCGCTCGCCGCCTGCTCGAGCGCGGCGTGCGCTTCGTGCAAATCTTCGCGGGCAAGGGCACGGGTGGCGACGGCAGCGTGAACGACGTGCCGTGGGACGGTCACAACAACATCGAGACGAACCACCGCTCCTGCGGCGCCGCGACGGACCAGCCCGCTGCCGCGTTGCTCACGGATCTCAAGATGCGCGGGATGCTCGAAGACACGCTCGTCGTGTGGGGCGGCGAGTTTGGGCGCACGAGCGATTCGCAAGGCACGCTGGGCCGCGACCACAACCCGAAGGGCTTCACCATCTGGATGGCCGGCGGCGGCGTGAAGGGCGGCGTGCATCACGGCGCGACCGACGAGTTCGGCTACAAGGCCGTCGAGGATAAAGTCCACGGCAACGACCTGCACGCGACGATTCTGCATCTGCTCGGCATGGACCACGAGAAGCTCACTTACCGCCACAACGGCCGCGACTACCGCCTGACCGATGTCGGCGGGAATTTGATTCGAGAGATACTCGCCTGAGCGTGCCACCTCCGTGAAGCCGACCGCGCCCCTCCTGCTGCTGGCCTGTCTCGGTTTGGCGCGTCTGTCCGCCGCGCCGGCGGAGGGCCTGTGGGAAGAGACTTTCCGCAAGCGCACCGAATGGTGGAGCCTGCAACCCGTCCGCCAGCCCGGGCCGCCGCTGGTCAAGCCAGTCACTTGGTGCCGGACGGACCTGGACCGCTTCATCCTCGCTGGCCTTGAGAAATCTAAACTCCGCGTCGCGCCAGAAGCTGACCCTCGCACCCTCGCACGCCGGCTGAGCTTCGCCCTCACGGGCCTGCCGCCGCGCCCGGAGGAGGTCGAGGCTTTCGTCCACGCCATCACACTTTCTCACTCTCCCACTTTTCCACCTGCTTCGGCGGGGGCAGGTGAGCAGGTGGGAAAGCGAGAAAGTGAGAGTGCCTACGAGCGCCTCGTGGATTCCCTGCTCGCCAGCCCGCACTTCGGCGAGCGCTGGGCGCGGCATTGGATGGATGTGGTCCACTACGCTGACACCCACGGCTACGAGTGGGACGCGCCCGCCAAGCACGCGTGGCGCTATCGCGACTACCTCGTGCGCGCCTTCAACGCGGACGTGCCCTTCAAGCAACTCGCCCTCGAACAACTCGCCGGTGACCTCCTCCCGCCTCGCGTGGACCCGCGCACTGGTTTGAACGAAGCCATCCTCGGCCCCATGTCGCTGCGCCTCGGCGAGCGTCGGCACGGCGACAACGCGGCGGCCGAAGGCGTAACGCAGGAAGCCATCGCCAACATCATCGACACCGTCAGCAAGGGCTTCCTCGGCACCACCGTCGCCTGCGCGCAGTGCCACGACCACAAGCTCGACGCCGTTTCCCAGCGCGACTACTACGCGCTCGCCGGCATCTTCATGAGCACCCGCTGGGGCGTGCGTTGCGCAGACGCGGTGGATCCGAACCTCGAAGTGCTCGCCGAACTGCGTCGGCACAAGCAAGCCCTGCGCGCTGAGTTGGCGAAACTCTGGCTGAACTCTCGCGAACCAGTGCTGACAAAACTCGCCGCGCGTCCGGCGGACGAAAAACCTTCCCCCGCCTTCCCCGACTCACTCGCTTCCCTCTGGCGGCAAACGCTGCGGCGCTCGACCAACGGCGTCGCCCTCGCCGCCGCGTGGCCGAAACTGCGCGAGGAGTTTCAGCGCGAGCGCGAGCAGCGC
>CAMBZO010000237.1 GCA_945872195.1 Akkermansia muciniphila
GCGCGGGGCGAGGTCGCGCGCGGGGTTGAGCGAGTAGCCGGTCGGGCCGCCGAGCGAGAGGCCGATGGACCAAATCAGCACGCCCACCAGCGCCGGGCCAAAGCCTGTGTCCCAGCCGAACTCGGGCTTGAGGTTGGCCTTCGCGCCGATGGCCAGCACGCCGAGCAGCAGCATCGCGGTGCCGATGATTTCGCAGAGCAGGTTTGCGCCGGGCTTCAAGATGGCGGGGGCGGTGCAGAAGACGCCGAGCTTCGCGCCCTTGTCCTCCGTCGCTTCCCAGTGCGGCAGATACGCGAGCCACACCAGCACCGCGCCGAGGAACGCGCCGGCCATTTGCGCGCCGATGTAAACCGGGACCAAATCCCAGCCGATCTTCCCGAGGCTCGCCATCGCCACCGTCACAGCGGGGTTCAAGTGCCCGCCACTGATGCTGCCGACGCAATACAGGGCGACCGTCGCCGCCAGCGCCCAACCGGTGGTGATCACGATCCAGCCGGCATTCTGGCCTTTGGATTTGTTGAGAAGGACGTTTGCCACGACGCCGTCGCCCAGCAGGACGAGGATGGCCGTGCCACAAAGTTCTGCGAGGAAGGGTGACATGACAGGTGTGCGGTGGTTGGTTCGGGACGGGCAGGACGCTATCCATCCTTACGGGAAGCGTCCACGCGAAAGAGAACGTCGCGCGGAGCCAAGCTCAGATGGAACCTTGCTGGCCGGCGAAGTGGTTTCGGAAGGAGTGAAGGGAGCGCCGGTTTCGACTCGGCGTGCTGAATTCGCCGGACAACCCGCCGCTACTTCAGCGCGGCCCAGACGCGTTGGACATCGTCGTGCTCGTCCAGTCCGTGGAGGAAGTCGCCCACCTCGATGCGTTGCGCCTCAGTGAGCTCCGGGAAAAGCTTCGGCACGTAACCCATCTCGCTCGTCACCACGGACCAGCCGTTTTTGGACAGCCACTGGGAGACCGCGTGGATGGCGGTGCGGTCGGTGATGAAGCGCGCGCCGGTCGCGTCCTCGGGGATGTCGTCGTTTTGCGCGGAGGTGAGCGACTCGACCTCGTTCGCGCCGGCCTCGATGGCGGCACCTTCGATGTCCGTGCCTGCGGCGGGATGGTGCGCCTCGACGAGGCCGACGTGGTCAAAGAGAAATTTATTGCTGCCGGTGGTGCCGAGCTGGCCGGGCTTGAACAGCACGCGGACCTCGGGCGCGGTGCGATTCACGTTGTCGGTCATGACCTCGACGATGACGGGCACCTTGTGGGGCGTGTAGCCCTCGAAGACGATGTGGTCGAGCACGAGCTTGTCGTCGCCGGTGCCGGAGCCTTTCTTGATGGCGCGCTCGATGACGTCGCGGTTGACGCTGTCCTTGCGCGCCTTCTCGCAGGCGGTGAAGAGGCGTGCGTTCGCGCCGGGGTCCGCGCCGCCGAGTTTGGCGGCAACCATGATTTCGCGGACGAGTTTGCCGGTCGTCTTGCCCTTCTTGAGGTTGTTGACGAGGCGTTTGGCGTGTAACCACTGGCGACCCATGCCCCGAGAATAGCGGGCGAGGCAGGGGGAGTTCAACCCATCGTTGCGGCTGAAAGGTCGAGCCGGGCGCAAACTTCCTTCTACCACTGCCATTGCTGTTCAACATTCGCGGCGATTCGCGTGATTCGCGGGCAACCTCCTCCTTTCACCCCAGGACGCAGACCGGCAGTCCAGACGTTGGTGAATTTCACCCCCCACTTGCCGTCGAGTTTCCGTGCTTTCGCCGACTCTTGCAGGGTTGCCACGTCGGCGTTTTGCACGCACTTTAAGACCATGAACTACAAGCCACTCTTGACCGGCCTCGGCGTCCTCACGCTCACGGCTGCCAGCCTCCTCGCCGCGCCCGCTGACAAGAAACCCGCGCCCACGAAGCAGGTCAGTTATTACAAGGACGTGCGCCCGGTCTTCCAGGCCAACTGCCAGGGTTGCCACCAGCCCGCGAAGTCCCGCGGCGGCTACGTGATGACGGATTTCAAGCTGTTGCTCGGCGCGGGCGACAGCAAGGAAGTCGCCATCGTCCCGAAGTCGCCGGAGAAGTCGCACCTCGTCCAACTCATCACGCCCAAGGCGGACGGCAAGGCCGAGATGCCCGAGGGCAAGAAGCCGCTGCACGCGACGGAGATTGAGACCATCCGCCAGTGGATTGCCCAGGGCGCGCTGGACGACACGCCCACCAACGCCCGCGAGCGCTACGACATGAATCATCCACCGGTGTATTCGCTCCCGCCGGTCATCACGTCGCTCGACTACTCGCCGGATGGGAAGCTCCTCGCGGTGGCTGGCTTCCACGAAGTTCTCCTGCACAAGGCGGATGGCTCCGGTCTCGCCGCCCGGCTCGTGGGCTTGAGCGAGCGCATCGAGTCGGTGAAGTTTTCTCCCGATGGGAAGCGACTTGCGGTCGCCGGTGGCCTGCCCGGGCGCATGGGTGAAATCCAAATCTGGGACGTGGAGAAGCGGAAGCTCACGCTCTCGCACTCCGTCACCTTCGACACAGTTTACGGCGCGACGTGGTCGCCGGACGGCACGCTGATTTCCTTCGGTTGCGGCGACAACACCGTGCGCGCCATCGAGGCCGACACTGCCAAGCAAGTGCTTTTCATGGGCTCCCACAGCGACTGGGTGCGCGGCACCGCGTGGTCGCTCAAGGGGGACAACGTCATCTCCGTCTCGCGCGACATGACGGCCAAGCTCACCGAAGTGGCCACGCAGCGCTTCGTGGACAACCTCACGAGCATCACGCCCAACGCACTCAAGGGCGGCATCGCCACCGTCGTGCGCCACCCGTTGCGCGAGGAAATTTTCATGGGCGGCTCCGACGGCGTGCCGAAGGTTTATCAAATCTTCCGCACCGCCGTGCGCCAGATTGGCGACGACAACAACGGCGTCTTCACGCTCGAGCCGCTGCTGGGCCGCATCACCAGCACGGCCTTCAGCGCCGATGGCACAGTGCTCGCCGCCGCCAGCGCGCTGGATGGCAAGGGCGAGGTGCTCGCCGCCACGTTCACCTTCGGCACCAACGCCATCACGAAGGAGATGGCCGACGTGATGAAGAAAATTCCCACCAGCCGCACGCCGCAGGACAAGGAAGTCATCGCCAAATACACGGCCAGCGGCTCCAAGAAGCTCTTCAAGGTTTCCGTCCCGCAGGCCGGCGTCTTCGCCGTCGCCATCGCGCCGGACAACAAGACGGTGGCCGCCGCTGGCTCGGACGGACTCATCCGCCTCTTCAACACGGAGAACGGTTCCGTGCTCAAGGAGTTCCCCAGCGTGACGGTGTCCGCTGCAAGCAAGGCGCTCGCAGCTAAGAAATTTGAAGCGCCCGCCGCTGCCGCTCCGAAGACCGACGGCGAGCCGGAGTCGCTGCCGAAGGACGCGAAGGTCGTCGCGCTCGAAGTCGAGCCGAAGGAACTCCTGCTGGGCAAGTGGACCGACAGCGCGCAAATCCTCGTCACCGCCCGTCTCGCGAATGGCGAAGCGCTCGACGTGACGCGCCTCGCGAAGCTCGAACTCAGCGGCTTCAGCAAGAGCGCCGCGAGCGTGTCGGTGACGGGCGTGGTGCTGCCCAAGGCCAACGGCTCCGTGACGGTCAAGGCAACGCTCGCCGGCAAGTCCGCCTCCGTGTCCGTGAAAGTCACCGGCCTCGGCAAGACCCTCGACGCCGACTTCATCCGCGACGTGAATCCGGTGCTGACGAAGGCCGGCTGCAACGGGGGCGTCTGCCACGGCGCGAAAGACGGCAGGAACGGCTTCAAGCTCTCGCTGCGCGGCTATGACGCCGAGTATGATGTGCGCGCGTTCACCGACGAGTTGGCCAGCCGCCGCGCGAACGTCGCGTCGCCGGACGATTCGCTCATGCTGCTCAAGCCCACCGGGGCCGTGCCGCATCAGGGCCAGCAGGTGTTCCTGCCGGGCGACCTGAACTACCGCATCGTGCGCGAGTGGATTGGCGCGGGCGCGAAGTTGCAGACCAGCTCACCGCGCGTGACCAAGATTGAGTTGTCCCCGCAAAACCCCGTCGTGCAGAAGGTCGGCGCGCGCCAGCAGATGCGCGTCCTCGCCACTTACTCCGACGGCACCACGCGCGACGTGACGACGCTCGCGTTCGTCGAGACCGGCAACCAGGACGTGGCGAAGAGCGACGCGGCGGGCATCGTGACCACGCTGCGCCGGGGCGAGGCTCCGATGCTCGCGCGCTTCGAGGGCGCTTACGCCGCGACGACCGTGACGGTGATGGGCGACCGCAGCGGCTTCACCTGGGCCGAGCCGGAGAAGTGGAACAAGATTGATGAGTTCAGCGCCGCGAAGTGGCAGCGCATGAAAATTCTGCCCAGCGGCCTCTGCACCGACGATGAGTTCATCCGCCGCGTCTTCCTCGACCTCACCGGCGTGCCGCCGACGAGCGACGAGGTGAAGGCGTTCCTCGCGGACCAACGCCCGACCCGCGAGAAGCGCGACGCGCTCGTGGACCAACTCGTGGGCAGCGAGGACTACGTGGAGCATTGGGCGAACAAGTGGGCCGACCTGCTCCAGGTGAACAGCAAGTTCATCGGCGCGGAAGGCGCGAAGTCGTTCCGCGACTGGATTCGCAAGGAGGTCGCCGACAACACGCCGCACGACCAGTTCGCGCGCAAAATCATCACGGCCAACGGCTCGAACAAGGACAACCCGCCGGCGAGCTACTACAAGATTCTCCGCAAGCCCGAGGACACGATGGAGAACACCACGCACCTCTTCCTCGCCGTGCGGTTCAACTGCAACAAGTGCCACGACCATCCCTTCGAGCGCTGGACGCAGGACCAGTATTACCAGACCGCCGCGTGGTTCGCGCGCGTCGGCCTGAAGAAAGACCCGGCGGGCGGCGACAAGCTGCTCGGCGGCACGGCGGT
>CAMBZO010000238.1 GCA_945872195.1 Akkermansia muciniphila
GGAGCCGAGCACGCTGTCCACGAGCACGGCCATCGGCCAGGGCTTGAGCAGATTCGCCCCGATGCCCGCGAGCATGAGCGCCAGCACGCCAGCGATGCGCGCGCGCTCGGGGCGGAAGAATTGCAGGGCGCGGAGGAGGGTGCTCAAGAGTGGGTGCGCGCAGGGGCCGCGCCTCAATACTTCTTCGAGAATTTCTTACGCGAGTCGTCGTCTGCGGCGGGGCCAGCCCCCTCCACGGGCGCGGGCGCTGGTTGGTCTGCGACGGCCGTAGCAGCCGGCGGGGCGGCAGACTTGGCTGTCTTTTCCTGCTGCTCGACGGCGGCGACGAAGGCCATGCGCGTGCCGACGAGGCTTTGCTTGAGGAGCTGCGCCTCGTCCTTGCCGAGGTTTCCCTTGGTCTTCGCTTCGAGCATCTCAAGCTGGTCTATGAACATCTTCGCGCCTTCCAAATCCGTGACGGTCTCGCCGGTCTCGGGGTGCGGCATCTCGCCCAGCAGCATGAGCGTCATCTGCGTCTGCTGCATCACCATGCTGGCGAAGATCGTGGCCATCGGATCGTTCTGTTGAATGGGCGATGGGGTCGGAGTCATGGAGTTGGGTCGTCGGTGTTGAATTGAGAGGCTAACAACATTTGGTGCAAATGTCTCAGCCGCTCCTCGATCTGCGGCGTGGCGAGGAGAAACTGGCGCGCGAGCGGATCACCGATCAGCGTGCTGGCGACGAGGTCGGCGAGCTGCTCGGGTGATTTGACCTTGGCCAGTTGCCGGCCGAATTGCTGGAAGGAAGCGTTGGCCAAGTCCTGCATCTGCTGGAGCTGCTTTGCCTGCGCCGGGTCGTCGGGCAGCGGGAAGCCGAGGTCGAAGCCCAGCTTCACACGCTTGCGCACGAGGGCGCGGACCTTCCTCGCCAGTGCGTCGGTCTGTGGTGAATCACCCGGCGGTGAGAAGATCCCGCGGATGGCCTCGACGCGGTAGGGCTTGAGGCGCACCGGCCCGAGGAACTCGACACGCGCCAGCCCCTGTAATGTGAGCAGGCTCGTGCCATCGGGCTGCTCCACCGCGGTGCTCACGAGGCCGAGGCAGCCGATGGGCATCGGGCTTTCGGCCTTTCGCTCGGGGTCACGCAGCGCGACGGCGAAGACGCGTCCGCCTTCGAGCACGTCCTTGAGCATCCGCCGGTAGCGCGGCTCGAAGATGCGCAAGGGCAGCGTCATTCGCGGAAACAACGTGGTCTCCGGCAAGATCATCACGGGCACTTCAGACGGCACTTTCACTAGTCCAAAGTCTAGGCGTGGCGGCGGGCAAAGCAAGGGAAGGCAAACGGGATGGCCGCGAAAGAACGCAAAGCGGATGGCGGATGGCGGATGGCGAATGTTTCTGCTCTGTGCTCTGTGCGCCCTTTCGCGGCTATTCCTCTCACGCCTTCGGCCACAGCCGCACCCACACGCGCTGCGGTGACTCGATGAGGATGTCGCGCAGCAGCGCTTCCATGCTCACGGCTTTGGGCTCCTCCAGCCGCTGGCACAGCCAGAACGTCGCGAGGAACACCACCGCCGTCAGCGCGAAGAACAGGCTGTAGCGGTTCAGCGCGAAGCCGTGCCACGTGATGTCCAGCCCGCGCAACGAGTCAATCAGCACGCCCCACAGGATCGGCGAGAGGCCCATCGCGAGGCTGCCCACGACGGAGAACAACGCGAAGAAATGGTCGCGGCCCATCACGGGGATGATGGCCATCGCCAGCCGCACGTTCGCCATGTTGACCAGCGCGGCGGCGAGGCCCATGAGGAATTGCAGCGCGAGCAGGATGGGAATTGTTGGTTGCAGCGCACCGCCCGCCAGCGCCAGCCAGCCCGTCACGATGACCGCCCACGCCGCCATGCAGAACATCATCACGGGCCGGCTGCCGAGGCGGTCGAGGCGCGGCCCCAGCAGCCACAGGCTGCTCAAGCCACCGAGATACGCCGTCGAGATCACCAGCAGCACGTGGCCCTCGCTCAGGCCGGCCTGCGTCTTGAGCCAGGCGATGGTGAACGCGCCCAACCCGCCCACCGCGAACGCCCACGCCACATTTGCACGCAGCAGTTTCCGAAATGGCGGGTGCTGCGATATCGCCAGCCAAGGGACGGGCTCGCTGCTCTTGCGGCGCGACTCCACCGGCGGCTCGACATCGGGGATGCGCTTGAGGAAGACGAGGCTCAGGCCGCCCATCGCCGCGCTGAGGATGAAGAGCGCGGCGAACTGCCACGCCGCCGGCTGCTCGCCCAGCGTGAACGCGGCCAGCACGATGACCAGGAAGCTGGCGAGGTTCACGCACGCCGCATCGCGCGTGAGGTATTTGCCGCGCACATTTTCCGGCACGAGCGCGGTGATCCACGGCAGCCACGCGCAGCTCGAGATGCCGCGCGAGAGGTTGAACGCGAAGAGCAGCAGCAGCACGAGCGCAAGCCGCGCCGTCGCATCCAGCACGCCGGTCAGCAGCGGCACCACCGCCAGCCCGCCGATGAAGAGCACGCGCATTCCCCAGCCCGCATACACGAAGCGCTTGTAGCCGACATGGCCGATGTGGCTGGCCGCCGGGATTTGGAAGATGACCAGCAGCGGCATCATGCCCGCGATGATGCCCAGCACGGTGGCGCTCGCCCCGAGCGTCTTGGCGTAGAGAATCATCGGGCCGCCGATGACGATGGGGAAGGACAGCGCGTTGAACGTGGCGAACCAATACGCGTTGTGCAGCCCCGGCGGGAAGCGGGCTGGCTCAAGGACTTTGGCGGCGGGTGCGCTCACAGGCGGGGCATTGGACGGCAGGGGGGCGGGGGAGACAAGTATTCAGTAAGCCGTGTTCAGTGTTCAGTAAGCAACAGCGCCCCTCGCCTGAGCGCTGCTCCGGGCGCATTCGCACACTGCCCCCGGAGCGCGGCGTTCACGCCGCAGAAGGCTGCGAGCGAACGAAGCGCCCCAGCAAATACGAGACGTTCCTGTGCTACCAACCCTGCTGCGGCGTGAACGCCGCGCTCCTTCGGGGGGCAGTGTCAAGATGCGCCCCGCTGCTCCTGACTTCTGTCTGCCAACTGAAAACTGCTTACTGAAAACTGATTACTGATTACTTTCCCCGCGTGCCGACACCGCTCCTCGTGCAACTCGACAACGTCAGCGTCTCCCTCGCCGGGCGGCGCATCCTGCATGGCGTGTCCTGGCGCTGGCGGCGGGGCGAGAGCTGGGCGGTGCTCGGCGCGAACGGCTCGGGCAAGAGCACCTTCCTCCGCCTCGTCGCGGGCGAGTTGCATCCCGATCCCGTGGACGGCGGGCGGCGCACCTACGGCTTGAACGGCAAGCCATCCACCTGCGCGGCGGGCGTGCGCGATCATCTCGCCTTCGTCTCGCCGGAGCAGCAGGAGCGCTACCTGAACCTCGAATGGGTCCGCACAGGCCGCGACGTGCTGCTCACCGGCTTTCACCAGACCGACTATCTTTACCGGCGGCTCACGGCGGAACAGAACGCGGCGGCGGGGAAACTCGCGGAGGAACTCCAGCTCGGCCCGTTGCTGCGGCGCGATGTGCAGACGCTTTCGCAAGGCGAGTTCCGCCGCCTGCTCATCGCCCGCGCGCTGCTGGGCAAGCCGCGCGTGCTCCTGCTCGATGAGTTCACCGACGGCCTCGACGCCGCCATGCGCGCGACCCTGCTCGCCGCCGTCCAGCGCGCCGCCGAGACCGGGACCAGCGTGCTGATCGCGACGCACCGCGACGACGAGTTGCTGCCTCTGCTGCACGGGCGGCTGATGCTGGAGGAGGGAAGAATCGCCGCGAAAAGGCGCAGAGAGCGCAAAGTGGGGCGGGAAGAAAACTCTCAACTCTCAACTCTCAACTCTCAACCCCCAGCGAGGGACGGCGTTCGGTCGTTGGAAGTTGAACGTTCCCCTGTGCGTTCTCTGCGCCCTTTCGCGGCTGAACCGTTTTTGTTTCGGCTGCGCAACGTCAGCGTCTATCTCGACCGCAAGCCCATCCTGAAAAACCTCGATTGGGAAATGCGCTCCGGCGAGCACTGGGCCATCACCGGGCCGAACGGCAGCGGCAAAAGCACCTTCCTCAAGCTCCTACTCGGCGAGTTGCACCCGGCGATGGGCGGCGTCATCCACCGCTTCGGCGAGCCGCAGCGGCATACGCTCTGGGAAATCCGCGCGCGCACGGGCTACGTGGGGCCGGACTTGCAGACCGCTTACCGCGACGCCCTGACCGCGCGGGAAGTCGTCGCCTCCGGCTGGTTCGCCAGCATCGGCCTGCTGGACGCGGTCACGCGCGCGCAATGGCGGCGGGTGGACGAGGTGTTGGCGCAACTTTCGTTGAGCGACCTCGCGCGGGAACCCTTCCTCCACCTCTCCTACGGCCAGCGCCGCCGCGTGCTGCTGGCGCGGGCGCTGGTGCATCGCCCAAAAGTGCTGCTGCTGGATGAGCCGCTGGACGGGCTGGATGCGGAGTCACTGTCGTTGATGCGCCAGCACCTGACGGGCATGGGAGGCGACGGGATGTATCTCGTGATGATCACGCACCGGCCAGAGGAGTTGCCGGAAATGAACCATCCAACGCGGCACCTCGTCATGCGTTCGCCGCCAAACTACTTCGGCCCGACGTAATCAACGGTCTTCGTCTTCTTGTTGATCACCAATTGGCCTCCGGGAGGCAGCACGGGCTTGGGGAGCCGATTGGCAGTGAGCAACTCGTTCACGTCCGCCGGGAAGCGGTTCTTGGAAACCACAAACCATGCGAGGTGTCGGCTCAAGTCATCCAAGTCCGTGGTTCCAGGCAGATAATTTCCCGACTTCGCCCCTGCTGGCTTTGGGCGTCTGGCCGGCGGCGACTGTCAGATTGCCCAGCACCCAGCTCTGCTGGGCCGAATCCA
>CAMBZO010000239.1 GCA_945872195.1 Akkermansia muciniphila
GCGGACGAACGCGAATCACTTTTCAATCACCCGGTAGAAATGGCCGAGCGCGTTTGAGCTGGCCGCCTCCAAGGGGGACCCAGTTCAAAGTCACTGCTGCGCTTTGGCCGGCCTCTTCTCCGAGTGCTTTTCCTTCAACCTTTTCCAGAAGTCTTTCCAATATTTGTCGTAGTAGTCCTGCGCCGCTAGGTCGATGTGATCAAGCTTCACAACCTTGGGTGCAATGGCGGGATTGTAGCCTGCTAAATGTCCCTGACCGGCGCGTGAGCGAGGCGACACGAAGCGCCAGTCTGACTCGCCCAGCACTTCCGCACAGAGCTTGGCCAGCTCCGGGTCGTAGGCTTTCAACTGAACCCGGGTGTGAATGTGGTTGTGGTCGTGGTCCATCGTCCGGTTAGTGTCATACCAGTCCTGCACGCCCTCGGCCCAATATTCCGCCGCGTTCACCAGCGCGTAACACTGCTTCGGCCCGCCGAACACAATCAGCACCTTGTCGTTCCCAGTCACCTTGGCATCCGATCGGACCGGGCGGCCATTGACCAGGATGTCGCCCGCGTCCAGACACAGGCGGAGGAAGTCCGGAGTCTGCTCTGGGAATGATTTTACTAAAGCCTCGAGCAGGCTGACCGGCGTCTCGCCCGTCACGCGACGGAACTTCTGGGCGGCGTAACCGTCGTTGTAAATGCCCTTCGCCTTGGCGTTCTCGTAAGCCGCCTTCACCCGGGCGTTAAACTCCTTGTCAAAACCCGCGCCTTGAATCACGTGGCCGAACTCGTGAATCAAGATGCTCTCCGACTGCATGCCGCCTTCGTATTCCATCACGTCCTCCTCGGCGAAGAGCACGACCGAGCGACCGTTCTTGGTGGTGAGGAAGCCACGCTGCCGCCAGTTGTAAAAGTCCAACTCCTTGCCGGTCTTGTCGGAGGCAAACAGCGGCACATCGGAAGTCAGTTCCTTGTGTCCGACAAGAACGCACAAGACCTTCTTGTCCCGGATGCGCTGGGCGATTTCCGGGCGGAGGGTCTTCATCACCATGTCGAATTGGTAAGCCGCCTCGCGGTGCGTGAAATCCGAAACGTGTGCGGAGGTGGCGATGAGAATGTCCTGGACCAGGGTCGCCTTCTTAAAAAAGGCCGGGTCGAGCTTGTAGTCCGCGGCCTGCGTTTCAGACACAGGCTGAACCACGAAGGTCATGTCAGCCGCGTTCACCCGAGTGCAAACAAGCTGCAAAGCGGCAAAGAGACCCACGGCAAGATTGTGGCAAAAAATTGTGCTTCTCATTGGCGGTGATTATTGGTTGCTGACCATCTGTAACTCGATTCTGTTTCCCATCATGACTGGACTCACCCTCTGGGTCACTCAAATGTTCGCCTGGTCAAAACACCAGCGTAGGTCGAAGCACTGCGGGAACGGTCACCAGCGGTTGTTGCTCCATGGAGGTTCTGAAACTGCGCTCGCCGCACCGATTCACCACCGCTTCCGCGACCAGCACAGAATTGAGGGTGGGAGCAACGTGAGCTTCATGGCGTGCGGCAGAGTGGATGACCCGGCGGGTGGAAACATCCGCACACTGGAATTCTCAGAATGGCGTCTCGCCGGGCCGGAATGCGATTGCGAGCCGAGCGAGTTCGTCCCATCGTTGCGGAGTTGAACTCCTCCTCAATTCTCCGCGCCCTCCTCGTGCTGCTGCTCTGCTTTCTCTGTGGTCCCGCCGCCGCTGCCGACGCGAGGAAACCAAACATTGTCTTCATTCTCACCGACGACCAAGGCTATGGTGATGTCGGAAAGCACGGGCATCCGTTGCTCAAGACGCCGAACCTCGATGCGCTGCACGACCAGAGTGTGCGCTTCGAGCAATTTTATGTGAGTCCGTCCTGCTCGCCCACGCGCGCGGCGCTCCTGACGGGCATGCATGAGTTCCGCAATGGCGTCACGCATACCACCCAGCCCAGAGAGCACCTGAACAAGGACGCCGTCATCCTGCCCCAGCTACTGAAATCAGCTGGCTATCGCGCGGGATTCGTCGGCAAATGGCACTTGGGCGGCGAGGGCGAGTATGCTCCAGAGAAGCGTGGTTTCGAATGGTGCTCCACCAATGTCGGCGGTCCTAACGTCCACTTCGATCCAGTCATCGTCCGCAACCGCAAGCGCGAGTCACGGAAGGGCTACCGGGAGGACCTCTTTTTTGACGAGGCCATGGCCTTCATGGATGAGTGCAAGGACGCCCCATTCTTCTGCTATCTCGCCACCTATTCGCCCCACGCGCCACTGGCCGCCCCCGAGGAATTCGTGGCGCCGTTCCGCGGCAAGGTGGACAAAGAAGAAGCCGCCTATCTCGGCATGGTCGCCAATCTCGACTACAACCTCGGACGGCTGATGAAGTATCTCCAAGCACGCAAATTAGAGGACAATACGATCCTCATCTTCATGAACGACAACGGCCAGACCCACGGGTTGGACGTCTTCAACGCCGGTATGAGAGGCAGCAAATGCACCATCTGGCAGGGTGGCTCACGAGCCATCTCCTTCTGGAAATGGGCAGGCAAATGGCCGCCGCACAAAGTGCAGAATCTCACGGCTCACCTCGATGTCTTGCCAACGCTCTGCGACTTCGCAGGCGCGACCATCCCACCCCAACTCAGTGCGAAACTCGAAGGCTTCTCGCTCCGTCCGCTGCTCGAATCCACGCAGCCGATCGAATGGAACGAAGACCGCTTGCTGTTCCATCATGTCGGCCGCTGGCCCAGCGGTATGGCGGCCGCGCACAAGCATGCGATGGCCTCCGTGCAGACGGGCGATCTCCTGCTCGTGCGCAGTCGCCCGTGCGATGACCCTGCCTGCAAAACCTACTCTAGCCAGTGCACTACCCTGCGCTTCGTCGAAGCAGGGGCGACCGCGGCGACCTACACCAAAACGGGCGCGCAGTTCCACTGGGGCGTCACGCCGCCGGGGCGCTGGTCTTTGTTCAACCTGAAAAATGATCTGACTTGCCAGAAGGATCTCGCCGCAGAGAAGCCTGAACTAACGTCCAAACTCGCCGAGTCCTATGACAAGTGGTGGGACACGCTCTATCCCACGATGATCCAACGCGGCGGCGACAAGGGGGAGCCAGACTTGCTGAAGAAGGGCAAAGGCGCAAAGAATAAGGAGGCTCCGGAAACAAAATGAAACCAATCCTCCCACTCCTCACCGCCCTGACACTGATCCCGCTCGCCGCAATCCATGGTGCAGAGGTGCCAGCGGCGACACGTTTTGATGTCCGCACTTATGGCGCCGTGGGTGATGATGCCACTGACAACACCGAAGCGTTTTCCCGCTGCCTCAAGGCTCTCGTCGATGCCGGAGGGGGCCGGATGTATCTGCCGGACGGTGTCTATCAGGGGCGGATCATCATCCCGCCGGTTTCAAAACCTCTGCCAAGCTGGATCACGGTGGAAATTGTCGGAGAATCTGAACCGGCTCCGGTGTTTGGGACCATTGGAAATTTCCCGCTGCAAAACAAAGGCACCATCGTCAAGTGCCTCGCGGAATCAGGCGGGGCGACCATCTCCGCCGCCAAGTCGGCCAACTCCCTTTACGGCGGTTTCTCCGCCGTTTACGTGGTTGTCCGAAATCTGGAGGTGCGGACTTACGACAACCCGCGCATCGGCGGCATTGATCTGAACCACGCGATGCAATGCCGGCTGGAAAACGTGTTCGTCAACACCGGCGTTTACAACGTGCAGGCCTCCAAGCCGACCCACGGCACCAAGGGGCTCGTCACCCCGGTCAGCGACAACGCGGCCGTAACCATCCTGCGGAATGTGACAGTGACCGGCTACCACACAGGCATCCTAGTTTACGAGCATACTGACGCGGACAACATCGTCGTCGCGGGCAACCTTCATGGCCTTGATTTTGGCACCGCCCACCATGCCTCTCGCTTCGGTCGGGTCGGGGCCTACCGCAACACCCACCATGTCACGGTGAGCGGCAGGCATGGCTTCTCGATCACTCAGTTGAACACGGAACAACCGGGACCGGGGCAAACTTCTCCCCAGAACGTGTGGCAGACGCTCGTCAGCGACATCAATGACCCCAAAAATCTCGGCACAGCCGACATCAACTACTGGGTCGTCGAAGGGAATGTCGGAGCGGTCGATAAGTTCACCCGCAACGGCGGCGCTTCAATCCAAGCCCGGCGGATTGGTTCTGCGCCGGCCAAAATCACGCAGTCGGCAAAATGAACAACCTCCACGTCCTCGGCAGCAGACCAAACATCATGAAAATATCCCTCACACTTATCCTCACCTTGCTGGCGGCCGCACTGCATGCCGCAGACCTCCGTCTCGGCTCGCCGTTCTCGGACCACATGGTCCTGCAGCGCGAGAAGCCCGTCGCCGTCTGGGGCTGGGCGGATCCGAGCGAATCCGTGACTGTCGCCTTTGATGGCCAAACCAAGACCGCCACCGCCGGGGCCGACGGCAAGTGGTCGCTCAAGCTCGACGCTCTCAAGGCCTCAGCTGAATCGCGCGTGCTCACCGTTACGGGCAAGGAAGGCCGCAAGGTCGAAGTTAAGGACGTGCTCGTCGGCGAGGTTTGGTTCGGTTCCGGTCAATCCAACATGGCGATGGCAGTCGGCAGCGCGGATAACGCCGCAGCGGAACAGGCCGCTGCAAACTTTCCCCTCATCCGTTACTATGCCGAATCCTCCGAACTCGCCGAGAAACCCCAGGCCGAAGGCAAAGGCTTCTGGCAGCCATGCACTCCGGCGAACGCTCGTCGCTTCTCCGCAACGCTGTATTTCTTTGGTCGCGAGATTCATCGCGAAATCGGCGTCCCCGTCGGCCTGATCACAGCCTCCGCCGGTGCCACGCACATTGAATCTTGGCTCTCCGCAGAAGCCCAGT
>CAMBZO010000240.1 GCA_945872195.1 Akkermansia muciniphila
GCGATGAAGGGAAGCGTGACCGTGCCGCCGGCAGCGTAGTTCTCATCGAGAAGGACCGGCACACCGGTCAGTGGCGCTCCGACTGCGTTGTGAAAGATGCCCCCGTTCCGAAACGCCCCTGCCGGAATAAACGCCCCCGCCGGCAGGGACTGCCACTCGGACAGGTAGCGCGGTGTGCTCTGGCCCGGCTGTTCGCCGACCATCCGCGGCGAATAAAAGGCGTAGGACGTGAGCTGCCCGCCGACCAGGTTGTTCGCCGCAATGTTGGTGGACATGAAGTTCGATGCGGTCACGCTCAACGGGTTGGGAGCAAAGAAGTAATTGATGTCCGGCGCGAATACCACATACACCTTGATCCGCTGGCTCATCGCCTTGAGGCGGGCAAGTTCGAGATCGCCGGTCATCTGCCGCATGGCTGTCTCCGTGATGTTCCCCTTCCCCGCGTTTTTGAAGGACGGCAGTGTCATCGCCGCGAGGATGCCGATGATGCCCAGCACCACGAGCATCTCGATGAGGGTGAAGGCGTTCCCCGCCTGTAGCCGCCGACGTGAGGAGGCGGACTCTGCCGCCGCCCACATGCTCCGCCTCCTGACCTCGGCGGCTACAAGATTGGCGGCGAACTTCATAAACTCACTTCCAGCTCAGGACATTGTCCTTGTTCGGGTCCACGTTTGCCTGCGTTCCAGTGTCGAAGGAACCATCCGCGCCGAAGGAGAAAATCATGACCGAGTCCTTCAACGCCCACGTGTGCGTGACCGCCGCGCCCTGCCGGACCAAACCCGTGGCGGGGGTGACGCCGTTGTTCAAGGTGTTGTGGTTGTAAACCGAGTTCGAGACCCATCCATCGTAGTTGAGGTCCAACGCAATGACGTAAGGGTTGCCCCACGGATCGCGCATCACGCCGTCCGTGCCCAGACCCTTGCCGGCAGTCGCGCCGCTGCCCCCTGAAGACTTGGCGTTGAAGTAGCCGGTCTTTCGGGGGTTGCGGAGGTCGTTCTGGACAGAGGCGTGGGGCGTGTAGCCCGCGTAGCTCGACGTGGTGAGGATGACCATCAGCTCCCGGTTGCCGTCCTGATAGCCGACGTTGTTGTTATTATAGATGTTGGTTCCGTAACCAGAGCCGGTGGTGCCAAACGTAAAATCGGATGACTGGTTCGCCGCGTTCACCACCGTCCCCGCCGCCTGCGAGGCCGGCAGCCGACTGTAATCGTGCTGATAGACACTGATGGCGCCCTTGATGTCCGCCATGTCCTTCTTCGCCTGCACATCGCGGGCCTTCTTCTTCACGTTGCCGACGGCGGGCAGGATGAGACCCGCCAGCACGCCGATGATGCTGATGACCACGAGCAGTTCGATGAGCGTCATGGCCTGCCGGGCGGTGTGTTTGCGATACGAATGATGTTTCATGTTTAGCTTCTGGTTCACTTCCAATTGCCGATGCGGTTGGTGCCGCCGCCCTTCTTCTTGATCTCCGCCCACAGGTCGTAACTTTTTGGATTGCGGCCGTCGACGGGATACAAGCGGTAACGCCAGACATTTGGCCCCATGTCCGGCTGCGGAATATTGCTGAGATCATTTGTGTCCGGCTTCTGGGCTGGGACTTGGAGAAACATTGCAAGCGGTTCGACTACTAGCGGCGCAGGAGTCGGGTCGGTAATAACATAGTCAGCTGTCAGCCCAGTGCCGCGCAATGGGAGGGCGTATTTGTGCTTTGATGTGCCCGCCGGCTGCACGTTCACCAGTCCCCCAAGATTGAAGTAACTGGTCAGCATCGGCGGCGTGACGGTGTGCGTCGGGAGAGATTCGGAAGTGTAGTCTACTAGCCCGCTGCGCCGAACCCCGCCCAGCTCGTAGGCAAGCGTATTACGGTCGGGCCGGAGCGCCGCTGCGGCTGGGTTGTCCGGCGGATACGAGCCGAACACGGACTTGTAGCTATCAATGGCCAGCTCCAGCTTGGCCAACTGGGTCCTGGTGCCACTTTCCCATTTTTTGTATTTCACCTGCCCAAGGCCCGCGACCGTCATCGCCGCGATAATGCCGATGATGGAAATGACCACGAGCAGTTCCACCAAGGTGAACGCCCGCGTCCCCTGCCCTGCCTTTAAGTTGTTCGTCGTTTTCTTCATTTCATGCCTCGTTCCCGAAGTTCCTGTTCCATCCGCTCGCTCAACCACTGCTTGACCATGCTCTGGTAATTCAAGAACCGCGACCGCGCGAGCCGCTTGATCCGCGAGAGCATCCGCGGGTCCATGCGCAGCGTCACCGTCACCGACTCCGTGGACTCCGCGCCCGCGACCATCGCCGCGTCCATCAGCCGCAAGTCCAGCCGGTGCTCGCGCCAGTAGTCCGCCTCTTCCTCCTCGCTGCTGAAGGCGGGCACCGCATCCCAGTTGGAAATGGCCGTCATGGTCAGCTTTTGTCATCCAGCAACTGCGTCACCCGCCGCTTGTAGAAGAACTGCTCTTCCTGCAAAAACTCCCGCGCGAAAATCACCCGCACCTGCTTCCCGTTCGTCCGATACAAACTCAGCACGCCCACCCCGCGCGCGGAGTGGCCCAAGTTGAAATACCGCGACTGCCCGGCGAACCGCGCCGAATCCGGCAGCAGCCGCACCACAAACGCGTCCTCGAAGGACTCTTCCACGTCCAATTGAGTCAGCTCGCCCGCCGGGGCAAACGAAGGATTGTTCCAATCAAATTCCATAAGCCATCCGGTTCCTGCTGTATGTCCATTGACCGTGCGGTGTCACGACAATGTATTTACGCGGGAGGGCCATTCCCGTCAAACCGGGTGTTTGCTGTAGCTGGAACCAGCACGTCCGAGGGTTGGCTCGCTTTGTGCCCTTTGCGCCTTCGCAGTTCCCCTTGTAACCGACAGCCTGTTCACAGCTTCACGGTCTTCCCCGTCGCCGCCGACTTGTCTGCGGCGAACATCACGCGGTGGCTGGCCGCTGCGTCGGCGAGGCTCGTGAGGGCCATGTCCTTCCCGGCGTCGAGCGCGTCGAAGAAAGCCTGAAACTGCGTTTGATACGGGTGGTCGCTCACGTCGCCGGAGTCGAGCATCTTCATCGAGAGTTGGCTCCACTTCGCTTTGTGCGTGCCGAGCTTCTGCGAGTGGAACTTGTCATCCAGCAAACTGCCCTCGCTGCCGACGAGGTGCGTGTGGAAGTAGTAAGGCTGGAGGCAATCCACGACGGCGGCGCACTTGCCCACCGCGCCGTTCTTGAACTTCAGAATGGTCACGCTCGTGGTCGCGTATTGGTAGGGCTTGAAGATCTTGCTCTGCGAACGCGTGTCGTAGCTGGTGACTTCCTTCACTTCGCTGCCCATGCAGAGCAGCAAAGCGTCGAGCGCGTGGCAGCCGGCGGTGAGGAGCGCACTGCCGCCATCCTTCTTGCGCGTGTTCCAGCGGAACTGCCCATACCACGGTCCGATGCCGTGGTAATAATCCACCTCGCCGTAATGCAGTTTGCCGAGCAGTCCGCGATCAATGACGGCTTTCGTCGCCTGAAACTGGCTGCTGTAACGGCACTCGAAGCAGACGCAGGTCTTCACGCCGGCCTTCGCCACGGCGGCAACCATCGCGTCCACGTCCTTCTGCGACATGGCGAGGGGCTTCTCGATGATGATGTGCTTGCCGGCACGCGCAGCGGCGATGACGTGCTTCGTGTGCAGGCTGGGCATCGAGCAGACCGAAACCGCGTTGATGTTCGGGTCGGCGAGCATCGCGTCGAGGCTCGTGTAGGTGGTGATGGGCGAGCCGTATTTGGCGGACAACTCCGCGCCGTCCTGCGGGCGCGAGGAATAGACCGCCGTGACCTGCGCCTGTGAGGACGCGTTGATGGCGGGGATGTGCGCGGTGGCGACCCAGCCGTAGCCGATGACTCCGACGTTGTATTTTTTGCTCATGGGAAAGGGTGTTATGATTTTGTGATGGTTGTGAAGCGGAGATGCGAGCGGTTTTTGCGAGGGATGTCAAACCTCGGTTCCTCCCGTCTTACTCTTGCTCGTAATCCTAATCTTAACCCTGCTCCGTTCTGCTGCGGCCAAGGGGAGGAGCAGGATTAGGATCAAGATCAGGATTACGAGCCGGGAAGGAAAAACCCATCACGCCGCGCCCGAGGGCTTCTTCACGGCGTTGACCATGCGCTGGCTCAACAGGTTCAGCGCGCCCATCAGCTTGCCCAACGTCGTGGGCTTGTAGAGAACGATGCCGTTCACCTTCTTGAAGAAGGCCTCGTTCTTGGGGTTGCCCTCGTAGCTGGTCACGAAGATGAAGCGCGCGCAGAGGTTCGGCTTCACCCGCTCGACGGCCATGTAAAACGTGTCGCCAGCCATGTGCGGCGTCATCATGTCGCAGATGATGGCGTCCACCTCGTGCCGCATGATGAGCTTGAGTGCCTCCACGCCGTTGGGTGCGGTGTTGACGATGTAGCCCTGCGAGCCGAGCAGCTCCTTATACATCATCGCCAGCTCCACATCGTCGTCCACCACCAGCACGGAGCGGATGCGGTGAGTGTTGGAATCAGCGGCGTGGGACATGGTTTCGTGCGAGCAGATTGAAAGCTCATTTCAGCCGTGGCTACAATTCAAAAGCTGCCCGCCGCCGGTTTTGAATCGCCCTCTCACCTGCCCCGTCGCAAACTATCACTGATGCGTCGCCCGCTCTTCTGTCTTCTGCTGACCGCGGCTGTGGCGTCCCTCCCTTGTCTGCGAGATGCCCGCGCACAGGCCGCCAAGGAAAAGTCTGCCAAAGACAAATCCGCGCCCGTCCTCCCGCACTACGACCCGCCGGACCAGCCGTTCCGCATGGCCCCGATGCCGCAGAGCACGCGCAGCATCGTGGTGCCGCTGGGGACGAATCTGCACCTGGCCTTCGATACCGC
>CAMBZO010000241.1 GCA_945872195.1 Akkermansia muciniphila
AGAAACCTTGGCGGGTTACGCATGCATCAAGCATCAGGTGGTCGTCACCGATGAGCAGGGCAAGACTTACGAAGCCACCACCTGGAACGCGCGGGATCTCCGGGGCTTTCCAGTCGTGATCGAGACATCCCAGAAAGGCTCAAAAGTGACGCTGCTTTTCTCGGACCTTAAGTTCGGAAATCCCCCCAGTTCCGCATTCGAGCACGGGAAGGACTTTCAGAAATACGAGGACGTGAGAACGATGATGCGCGAGGTGATGACGAAACTCCTGGGCGGCGGCTTGCCGAAGTAAGGACCGGCCGTGGACTTGTCCTCGGTGGAGTGGGACTCAGTCCTGCTCGGCAGAACAAATCCTTGTCATGCCGTCGAACCGTGGCACTTTACGCCCCACGAAACTGAACTGACTTGCCATGAACAAACCCAAAATTGTTGCCTACCTGAAACCTTCCTGCGGCTGGAGCCAGGGCGTCCGCGCCGTGATGCGCAAATACGACCTGCCCTTCGAAGACCGCGACATCATCAACGACGCCGCTCAGCGCCAGGAGATGATCCAGAAGAGCGGCCAGATGCTCAGCCCCTGCGTCGAGATCAACGGCCACATGCTCCCCGACATCAGCGGCGAGGAGGTCGAGGCCTATATGCTCGCCAACGGCCTCGCGCAGGAAAACGCGCGCGTGCCCGATGCGCCGACGAACCAGCCCTGCGCCCACGAGATGCCCGCCGGGGCGCCGATGGCGTTCAAGCGCTGAGGGGGGAAGTCATTTAAGCAAGGACGCGGGCCGTGAGGCTCGCGTCTTTTGCATTCAGTGGACGTGTCGCCTCCCTCACGCGCGCACCGTGGTCTCCAGTCGCACCTGCTCGAAGTATTCCTCGGCCACGATGTAGCCCACACAGGTCGTCGTGCCGCAGAGGCACGGGGAATCGCGGTAGTCGGCGAGTTCGTAGCCGTAGTTGAAGGTCAACTCCTCCCCGGCTGCAAGGTCTCGCAGCGCCACAATCCAGATGCTCTTCCCATCGCAGTCCGCCTCGCAGTTGGGAACACAACTGTGGTTGAGCAATCGCGCGGGATTCCACTCCACGTTGCCGTCGAGATCAATCTCCTCGTTGAGTTGAAACACAAACGGATTGCCCTCCTCGCAACGGCGGTCCGCCTCCGCCTTGTCGATGCGCTCACCGAGATACTCGATGAGCCGCGTGCCTGTGCGCATATCCGTCGCAGCGAAGCCGCCGCTGCCGTGGATGTGCGACTGTCGAAACGTGATCTGCTCGCCTGTGATTGCGTGTGTGCTCATGCGTCTGCGTGCTTCATGGTCTTGAAAACCTCCACTGCACCGTCACCGGGGACTTTTCCCTTGCTTGGGGCGAGTGGGGACGCCGGCGAGTTTTTCCGCCGGAACCTTCTCCGCGGTTTCGGCCCAGCCGTATTGTTTCAGCCACTCGTCCGTCGGCGCGAGAATGCGCACCGGTCGCTTCGTGAACGGGTCGCGATAGGCCAACTCCATCGAGCGCAACGCCAGCGGTGGCCGTGTGTAAGCCACTTCCTCGGAGGACGGGCCGTAGAGCGGGTCGCCGAGAATGCCGTGGCCCGCAGCATTGAGATGCACTCTCAATTGATGCTGCCGGCCCGTGTGCGGGTGTGCTTCCACGAGGCTGTATTTTCCCTTCGTCCGAAGTGTGCGGAAGAACGTTTCACACTCCTTGCCACCGCGCTCATCCACGCGCACGCGGCCGATTGCCTGCGGGTCGGAGCTAAGAGGCAGGCGGCACGTCCACTCCGCGGCTCGCGGCTGGCCGTGGACGATGGCGAGGTAGCGCTTCTCCATCTGCCGCGTCTCGAACAACTCCCCATACGTCTCCACCGCGCCGAAGCTCTTGCCGAACAGCAGCACGCCGCTCGTGTCCGCATCGAGCCGGTGGATGTAGCGGAGGAACTTCAAGTTCCGCGAGCGTGCCCAATAGTGGCCGGCGTTGATGGAGGAGTTGATGGCGGCCTGCAAGTTCCAGCCCGTCCGCTGCCATGAATGCGGCACCAGCATCCAGCCGGCTGGCTTGTCAATTGCGATGACCGCCCGGTCCTCGAAAAGAATCGGAATCGGCTCGGCGTCGGCGAGTTCGATGAGCGGTGGTCTTGGCACGGCGGGAAAGTAATCGGTGTTCAGTCGTCGCGGAGTCAACGACGGGCCTACTGAACACTGAACACTGAACACTGAACACTTATTACTTCAATGCCCCAGCCAACCCTGCCAGCAGCCGCCCCACATCCTCCGCCGTGTTGTAGCCCGCCACGGCGATGCGGATGCGGCCTGCGTGGTGCATCACATGGATTTTCTCCCGCTCCAGCGCGGCGTGGATCGCAGCAGTGTCGGGATGCAGGAAGGCGAGAATGCCGGTCGGGTTCGTGGGCTGCGCGGGCGCCAGCGGCTTCAATCCGAGTTCCACCAAACCCGCGTGAACCTCCGCCACCAGTGGATCCGCCTGCTTGGAAATGGCTTCGACTCCGACGCCTTCCACGTAGCGCAGCGCGGCGTTCAGCGCGTAGATGGCTGCGAAGTTCGGCATCCCGACCGAGAAGCTCGCCGCACCAGCCTTCATGTCCGCACGTTGAAAACGGTCGGCCTCGAAGGCGTTGCGCAAATGAAACCAGCCGCCCGCGTGCGTCGTGAGCCGCGTCGCCGCACGCTCCGGGATGCCGACGATGCAGCCGCCGTGGACGGCGAGTGTCCACTTGTGCGTGCTGCTGATGAGGCAGTCCGCGTCCACGCAATCCAGCACCACGCGGCCGAGCGCCTGCGTGACGTCCACGGAGATAAGCGCGTTCGGCGCGAGCCGGCGCACCGCATCGCGGAACGGTGCCCACGCAAGCCGGTGCCCGCTGTAGAAGCTCACAAGCGAGACCTGCACGAGCTGCGTGCGCGCGTTCAATAGCGGCACGAGGTCGTCCACTTGCAGTTCCCCGTTGCGGGCCTGCCAGACGCGCGTCTGCGGGCGCGTGGCGGCGGTGAGCCACGGGGTCGCGCCGGCTGGGAAGTCGAGATTGGTGACCACGACTTCGTCCGAGGGCTGCAGGTTCAGCGCGGTGGCGAGGAGGTTGTAGGCCTCCGAACTGCACGAGCAGAAGGAGACTTCGCCTGGCTGCAAGCGGATCATCCGCGCGGCGACTTCGCGGCACGCCTCGACTTGTTTGAAGTGCGCGTCGCGGCCCCTCATGCCGCACAACTTGTCCTGCCAGTAAGTTTGCAGCGCTTCACCAACGCAGAGCGGCGGGATGCTCTCAGCGGCGGTGTTGAGATACGTCATCGAGTCCAGCGCGGGGAAATCGCGGCGGCGGGAGGCGGGTGTCAGCATGGAAATGATTTAGCCGCGAGAGGGCGCAAAGGACACAAAGAAAATTTGCCGAGCGGCGTGGCAGCGACGCTGGAGCGCGGCATTCACGCCGCAGAAGGCGGAGCGCGCATCGTGATTTGAGCGCGCCAGACAAGCGGACCTTTCTGCGGCCTGAAGGCCGCTCTCCTAGGCGGCGGGCATCAGTGATTGCGCGAGCCGCACGTAGGCGTCGGCCCCGGCTTCCAAGTCCGCCAGCGCGATGAACTCATCCACCGTGTGCGCCTGCGCGATGTCGCCGGGGCCGAGGACAATCACGGGCACGCCACGCGCGGCGATCTTGCTGGCGTCGCAGGAGAAGAAGACCACGTCGGGCGTGGGCTGGCCGAGCACGCGGCACGCGGTCTGCACGAGCGGATGGTCGGCGGGGAACTCGAAGCTAGGGTCCACAACACTGGGTTCATCGAACTGCCACTGCACGTCCGGCACTGGGCGGCAACGCTCTCGGAGCAGGGTTTGTATCTCAGCGTAAGTCGTGCGCCAGTCCTGACCGGGCAGCAGACGGATGTCCACTTGGATGGCGCAGCGCTCCGGCACGATGTTCACGCCTGTGCCGCCGCTGATGAGGCCGATGGAACCGGTGCTCGTGCCGAAGCCGGGCGCGGCAATCTGCGTGAGTCGCGTGGTGAAGTGCCGTTCCAGTTCCAGAATCGCGTGCGCCATCGCGACGACGGCGCTGCGGCCCTCGTGCGGCTTGCTGCTGTGCGCGGCACGGCCCAGCGCGTGGATGGCGAAACGAAGACAGCCCTTGCAGCCGCGCACGACGCGGAGCCGTGTGGGTTCGCCCACGACGGCGAAGTCGGGCAGCCGTGCCATCTGCTCCAGCATGGCCGTCACGCCACGGAAGCGGAATTCCTCGTCCGCCACGCAGGCCACGGTGAGCGTGCCGCGCCAGGTGGACGGCGCGTTCTTCAAGCGCAGCGCAGCCGCCATCATGCACGCGAGCGGGCCTTTCATGTCGCTGGCTCCCCGGCCCCACAAGCGTTCGTCGCGCACCTCGCCGCCGAATGGAGGGATGGTCATGCCGCCGACGCCCACAGTGTCCGTGTGGCCGTTGAGCATGAAGTGCGGATGGTCCGCGCCGTTGCGAAATTGAAGCAGGACATTCTCGCGCCCCGGCAGGACGGGTTGCCGGCAGACAGTGAAGCCGTGCGCGCGGCCCCAGTCCTCAATCCACTGTGTCACTGCGCCTTCGCCCGCGCTGGCCGGGTCGTAGTTCGGGTTCACGCTCGGGATGCGGATGAGCGCTTGGGCGATGTCGAGTGCGGTGGAGCTCATGCGAGCGGATGCGTCTCACGCAGGGGAAAACCATACCCTATGACATTGCAGATAGCTTTGCGCTGCGATGCCGTCGCGCTTATTCGGGATGAGCGGAGTGCGATCCAGCGGACAAATCATGACAACGACTTACTTGCCCGTGTCCGGCGGCACATCCTTCTCCATCGCGTTCTTCAGCGCAGGCACCTGCGCCAGGAGCTTCTC
>CAMBZO010000242.1 GCA_945872195.1 Akkermansia muciniphila
TCAACGTTGAACGAACACCGCGCGGTCGTTGGAAGTTGAAGGTTGGGCATTGAGCGTTTCCCCGTCCTCACCCTTTGCGTTTTCTGCGCCCTTTCGCGGCAAGAAATTCTTACTCCAATGTCACCACCGGCGGCTTCGCGTAGTCATTCCACAGCCGGTCCAGCTCCGCCTTGTCCGCCGGGCCGTCTCCGATGACGAAGCGGTAGCGCGAGACGTAGGGTTTGCCCGGCGTGATTTCCCAGTCGCCGGTAGCCGAGGGCGCTACGCAGAGTTGCGGGTTCTTCGGGTTCAAGCGCAGCGGTTGCGGCGAGCGGAAGTTGTCCGGGTGAATCAGCACCGCGAGGCCCGCTGGCGCGCCTTCCACCTGGCCGCCCATGTGAACCCAGTTCGCTTTGGAGGCATCGCCCTTCTTGCGGTCGTCGCCATTGGAGGTGAGAAACGTCACTGCGTCCACCGGGTCCCACGCCGCCTGGCCGCGCACACCGAGACCACCATAGTAATACTTGGGCAGCTTCACCGGACTCGTCCCGGAGCACTCCTGCGTGGAGACGAAGTCGAGCAGCCACGCCTTGCCACCGCTGGCCGCGACGTTGTAGGCGGTGACGGTCCACTGCTCGTTGAGCATTGCCTTGGGCGTCGCAGTCAGGCGGTCAGTGAAGCGATGCCGGCTCGCGAAGCCGCCTTGCACGGGTCCGCTCCAAGTGCGATCCACCGCGATGAACTCCGTGGCCGCGGTGATTTTCGTGTCGCCCTTGCCCATGTTCCAGAAGTCCGGCGTGCGCCCCTCGAACTCGGTGTGCGTCCACGCGAAGAAGATGCCGCGCTGGTGTTTGTGATCCGGCGGGTAATCGCCCGTGACCAGGCGCCCGGCGGGCGTGTGGACCGGATGCAGATACACACCGTGGGCATAGTGAGCGTCCACGCCGGGCGGCGGTGTGCTGGGCGTGGTCTGGTAAGCGGCGACGGGCTTGCCGTTCACCGCGAGGCGCACGAGCGCGCCATCCTTCTTCACCGTGACGGCCTCGGCGGCAGTGGCGCCGGACTTGAGGCGAAATGATTTCGTCGCACCGGCCTTCAACTCATCGAGCACGAACCAGCCCTTGCCTTCCGCATCCACCTGGAAAGGAACTGCACCGCCGGACTCGGTTTCCAACCGTTGCCAACCGCGCGCCGCCGCTGGGACGGTGAAGGAGGCGATGGAGCCTTGGCGATTGAACTCACCTGACTGCACTGAGACGCGCAGCGCGGCGGCGTTGGCTTGGTGGCTCGTGTAAACCACGATGGTTGCGAGGAACAAAGGCGCGAGTTTCATAAATTGGCTGGGCAGCGAGGATGAACTTGTGGTCTGCGGTGTCCACACTTTTGCCGTCTGCGCAGCCGCGCTTTCAGCCGCAAGGCTGCCAGCACGGGCTCCCGCTACGAGCTGGCGCTGGTGTAGCGCTTGAGCGCGGTGCGCCAGAGGAGCTCGGACGCGGCGAAGATGATTGCGGCGAGGGCGACGAGCAGGAGGATTTCGAACGGGGAGCCGAGTTTGTCCACGAGGAGTTTTACGGGGACGTTGGAGACGAGCAACATGGGCAGGACGAAGGTGAAGACTGCCTTGAACGGGCCGCGAAAGGCTTCGTCAGGCAGGCGCGCGATGTTGAAGAGGTTGTAGTAGCCCCACACGATTCCCTGCGCGCGCACCGTCCAGAAGCTCGATGCGGAGAGCATCAGCATCAGGGAGTAGTGGATGAGAATGCCAACGAGGACGAGCAGGAAGAAGCCTGCCACCTGCGCGACGCCGGGCGTGTGGCCGAGCCGGTGCAGGGCGTAGCCGATGACCCCGAGCGCACCGGCGGCGCTGATGAAGCCGCCGAGGTCCACCTGCCGGAAGCTGACGAGGAAGCGGGTGTTCACGGGCAGCAGGAGCATGAAGTCGAGCTTGCCAGTGCGGATGTGCTCGGAGAGAGCGGTGAGGTTCGTGAGGAAAAGCGCAGTGAAGAGCTGCTGGATGAGGTGGCTCGTGCCCACAAGCGCGACGACCTGCCATTTCGTCCACGAGCCGATGCTCTCGGTGTGCAGGTAGAGCACGCCGATGAAGCTCAGTTGCAGCACGAACCACAGCGCCTCCACGACGATCCACATGAGGAAGCTCACTTTGAAGCTCATCTCGCGGATGACGGAGTTGCGCCAGAGGGCGGCGTAAAGGCTTAGGTAATTGCGAATTGCGAATTGCGAATTGCGTATTGTCCCGCCGCACCTTGCGAAGGATTCGTCATTCGGAATTCGCCGTTCGCCACTCATCTTCATCCTCCCACCGCCGAGTATTTCTTGATGCCGCGGTTCCAGACGCCCCGGGCCAGCGCGTAGGCGGCCACGACCCACAGGAGTTGCACGAGCAAGCCGAGCCAGAGGGCGTCGCCAGTCACACGGCCCAGCCAGACGCTCACGGGGAAGAAAAGCATGTAGGGGAACGGCGTGTAGTCCAGCGCACCTGCGACGGCGGGGGGCAGGAGGTCCAGCGGGAAGAGGTGGCCGCCCGCGAGGTATTCGAAGGCGAAAGCGATGAAGATGAAGGTCGCGACTTCCAGCACCCAGAAGGCGAGCAGCGCCAGCGTGAAGCTGAAGAGGAATTGCAGCAGCGCAGTCAGCGCGACCGACACCGCAAACCAGCAGGCGGTCGCGGCGTCGGGTGGCAGGATGAAGTTGTCCCGCAGCAGCCAGATGAAGGCGCAGGTCGGCACCACCGCGAAAACTGCATACACGATCCGGCCCGCGCCGAAGAGGCAGAGCCGGTAGGTCAGGTAGTCCATCGGCTTGAGCAGGAACTGGCTGATGTTGCCGTCCTTGATGTCGGCGGCGATCTGCCAGTCGTCCTCTGTCACGGCGGTGAGCGCGTCCACGATGGTGATGACGAGGTAGTAGGAAATCATCTGCGAGAGCCCGTAGCTCGCGACCTGCCCGCTGGCCTTGCCCTCGTAGATGGCGCGCCATACGGAGATGATGGCGATGAGCGGGATGAGGCCGAAGGTGGCGCGGAAGAGGAAGTTCAACCGATACACCATCGTGTTCTGGAGGCCGATGTTCAGGACGTGCCAGTATTTTTCCATCGCGCTCTGATTCCGTTCTAACTGTTAATCCTCTCGGCTGTGCTCCAGCCGGAGGGGTTAGATTGCGATTCAGAGTAAGATTAAGAACTGCGACGCGGCGAGGTTCTTTGACACGACGGCCCAGCTTGCTAGCCTCCGCGCCCGTCGTCCGCTGCATAAATGGCTAGACTCACTATTCTTACTGGCGCCCGCCGGGGGCAGCGCTTCGAGCTGCCCCCCGGCATCGTCACCATTGGTAGGCAGGTCGGGAACACCCTCGTCCTCGCGGACGAATCCGTCGCGAACCAGCACCTGCTTCTCTCTGTGGACCACGAGGGTTGTCGTGTGAAGGACCGCAGTGGCGGCGGCACGGCGGTCAACGGGACACACGTCACGACCGCGGCGCTGAACGAAGGCGACGTGCTCCGGATGGGCGTCGTGGAGATGCGCTACGAACTGGGCGCGCCCGCTCCGCGCCCGGCCGCAGGTCAGGCTCCCACGCCCGGCGGGCACGCGGCGCGGGTCAAACGCGAGGGGCCGCGCTTCGAGGACGTGCTGCGCGAGCAGACGGCGATCAAGAAGAAAGTCATCTTCGACATCGAGTTGGGACCGATCCTCGTGTGGGGTGCGATGCTGGCGCTGGCGGTCGCCGGCATTTGGGCCGCGTTCCATCCCAAGCCGCAGCAGGTGAAAAAGAAAGGCAAGGCCCGCAGCACGCAGGGGGTCGCCGTGCTGGGCACGCCCGCCCCCGGCACCGTGCCTGCGCAACCCACCGTGCCCGAGGCGCCGGAACCATTGCTCCCGCCGGGCTTCAGCCTCGCGAGCGAGCCTCCTCCGCTGCCCTACTCGCTGCCCGTCGGTGCAGCCAAATCCCCGGTTCGCGACAACGCGAAGATTTACTTCACCTCACAATCCGGCGCGCAGGCGGCGGTGGATGCGGCGAGCGAGGGCGACGCGGTGGTGTTCGATGGTCCCCTCGCCAACATCGTCGTGCGACGGCCGTTGAAGGACGTGCAATTCATCGGCGGGACCGCCTCGTGGGAGCTGCGCGCGGACCTCACGGACTGCCAGTTCTTCTGGCACACGCCCGTGCGGATGACGCAAGGAGCGGCGCGGATGGAGCGGTGCGCGTTTTACCAGTCGCACGGGCCGGCCACGCACCTGACCCACGCGGACGCGGTGTCGTTTTACCATGGTGGGACCACGGTGATGGCGGGGGATTTCAAGACGCCGCTGGACGAGGCTCAATTGTGGCTGCGCGGCTTCGTGCGCGGCGTGACCGTCCACAAGCTCACCATCGCGCCACCGGAAGGCGAGCGGCGGTGGGACATGAACTGGCCGCCCGTCGTGCGCGTGCAGGCGGAGAATCTCGAGGCCCACGGGCACAACAGTTACATCCTCAGTCCCGTGGTGCGCGGGCAGACGGCGTGGACGCCATTTCACGTCGTGCGCGCGACGGGGTTGACCTTCGCGCAGATGACGTCCGAGGGCGGGACTTGGGCGGATCCGATTCTGGAAGTGGACTATGGCATTGACTGCGCGGTGATCGCGTCAGCCCTGGCAGGTCGCGGCGAGGCGGCGAACGCGGGTTATCTCCGGCTGCCGGACAAGCTCAAATATCACGACCACGAGGAGTGGGGCCACAACCACGCCAACGCGCCCTTCCGTGGTGCGGCCATCCAGATCGGTGGCCAGCGCAACCGCCTCTTCGGCCACGGCGATTTCAAACCGTGGAGCATCGG
>CAMBZO010000243.1 GCA_945872195.1 Akkermansia muciniphila
TGCCAGTCGGTCGCGCCGGGCAGGGCATCCGCTGCGACGCGCAAGGCTTCTTCGACACCGCTCATCGCCGCCGCCCAAGCCTGCTCGGTGCCGACGCTCGCGCTGGCGGCAGTGTCCGCCGCCTTGAAGCGGAATAGCAGGCTCACGACGACCATCGAAAGGAGCATCACGAGCACGAGCACGCCAACGAGGATGAAGGCGGGGGGAGCGGGGCGTTCACGCCGCAGAAGGCCGGTGTGGAGAAGCGCGTGCGGAAGACGGCAGGCCTGCGCACGTTTCTGCGGCCTGAAGGCCGCGCTCCGCGCCGTCGGTAGACGTATGGCTTCCGCGTTCGGATTGGACGCCCCTCTGCGCAACCCGCCCGGCCCCTCCCCCTGGCCCTCTTCCCCGATGGGGGCGAAGGAAGGGAGGTGCGTCAGTTCGCGTTGAGAGCAGAAGTTCACCGGGAGTTCATGTTCGCCACGAAGTTGGTTTCCGGCGGCTTGGGCTGGCCGGCGGGGAGGAAGATGACGCGGCGGAAAACTTCGCCGAGGAGTTGGTCGGGAGTTGCGTCGGGTGGCAGTGGTTCGAAGCCGAGCGTGACTTCCACGCCGGACGGCGGCGCGATGCCGCTCCAGCTATCGAGCCAAGCCGTGCCGTCCCAGAAACGAAAACTCAGGTAACGCACTGCCTCGGTGAGCGGGTCAGTGGCGGTCGGGGCTGGGGCCGAGGCGGGGGATGGGGCGCTGGTGACGGGTGGGATTATTTCGCTGTCCGGGTCGATCGTGGTGGTGGCGAGCGCGGGCGCAAGCGCCGAGGTGATGAAGTCCACCGCCGGTTCCTCGGTGCGCACGAGGCCGCTGACGGAGAGGTTCGTGCCTTCGCCCGCGTAGATGGCGCGATACGCGACGCGCCGGAGGTCGGTTTGCATCCCACCCGACGCGAGCGGCAGCGCGGTGGTGGCGAAGCGCAGGGAGTTGGAATCGCCGGTGAAGCCCACGCGGTCGTGCGCAGGTGCAACGCGGAGGTCGGCGGCGAGGCGGTCCATGACTTGCCGCACGGCGGCGAGGCGCTCGGCTTCCTCCATGAGCTGGCCGCGCAGCGAGGTGGATTGCTGGTAGAAGGTCATGGCCACGAGCAGGAGGCCGATGGCGATGGTGATGGCGAGGACGACTTCGAGGAGGGTGAACCCCGGAGAATGCGAAAGCGGAGCGAGAACGCCTGACGTCGGCGTCCGTGCTCCAGTCGATTGGCGAAGCAGGCGCATGGGTCAGAACGCGGCGGGCACGGCGCTGCGGTTGGGGTCCACGCGGACGACTTGGCTGAGGCGACGGACCAGTTGCGCCTCCTGATGCCGGATGATGACCTCGACGCGGAGCAGGCCGCTGGCCGCGCCGGTCTCCGTCTCGGTCGGGGACACGACGAGTTCAGCGGTCCACTTGTCGAAGGGCGCGAGGAAGGGTTGCTCGCCACCCGCCGCCGTCGAGCGGATGCCGAGCTGGATTTCGGCGAGCACGGTGGCGGCGAGGTTGCCAGCGTGAGTGTTGAGGCGCTGACGTTCGAGACTGTCAGCGGAAGCGTTCATGCCACTGGTGACAATGGCCGCAGCGGTGACGAAGAGTGCGAGGGCGAGGATGACTTCGAGCAGGATGGATCCATGCGCGGGTGACTTGCAGTCGCCGACGCGGCTCCGGGCCAAGGCGTGGCCAAACCTCACTTCAGACCCTCCGCAGCGGCCTCCGTGGCCGGGGCGGGAGGCTCGGGTTCAGTAGTGTCAGCGACCGCCTGGCGGCGGATGGTGCCCGTCAGCCCCGCCAAGCGGACCGTGATGCGGCGGACATCCGTCTCATCACGCGAGGTCAGCACGATTTCCACCGAGTCGCCGGTGCCGTCGGGGTAGAAGTTCACGACCGAGAAGGGGCTACGCGAGGTTTCCCCGGCGGGGGCCTCCGATGCCTCGACCTCGGGCGAGGCAGCCTCCGCCGTTGGCTCCACACTTTGGCCACCGGGCTGAACCTGCTGGATGCTGACGAGCTCGCTGATGCTCTGCACGTAGCTCGCCGCCGCCGGCAAATCTTGGAACACGCCGGGGGCACCGGCGGGGTCCGCCTCCCACATCACGCGCACCGTGGTGCCGGGTGCTTCCGCCACGAGCGTCTCCGCGTTGTCCCCGCTCTCCGCCTCGGGGAAGAGGATGCGCACCTGCTTGCCCGTGCTCTCGGCGTGGGCGCGGGCGAAGCGGAACAAGGACTCCATCTGCATCGCGCCCTCGTCGAGCCGCGCGCCGTTGGCCGCCGTGGAGAAGTTGTAAACCACCGCGCCCAGCAACAGCAGCATCAGCACGACGGTCAGCAACTGCTCAATGAGCGTGAAGCCGCGCGTGCGCTGTTGGAGTTGGTGAGGGCGAAGGGTCATGAGAATTAACGACCAGTGTTATCGCCGCTGGCGACTTCGGCACCGTGCTTGATGTCGTCATCGCTATCGGGCTGGCCGTCGGGGCCGACGGAGAAGAGCTTGTAAGGCAGCGCGCTCGTGCTTTCAGCGTCACCGCCAGCGGCGATGAGTTCGTAGCGGAGCTTGAAGCCCCACGGGTCGTCGAGCGAGGTGCCGGGCTTGAGGTAAGGCCCCTGCCACTTCTCGCCCATGCGCTCGTTCTCGAAGGTCGGCTTCTTCGTCAACGCATCGAGGCCGCCCTCTTGCTCGTTCGGGTAGTGGCCGAGGTTGAGCCGGTAGGTATCGAGCGCGGTGGCGACCTGTGCGAGCATCAGCTTGGTGGTGTTCTTCTCCGCGCCCTTTTGCTGGGGGAGGACGAAGACGACCATCGCCCCCGCGAGCATCAGGATGATGACGATGACGAGAAGAATCTCAATGAGGGTGAATCCTGCCGCGTGACGCGACAGCCGTTTCGATTGCTGTGTGTGTAACAACTTCATGAAGTGCCCAAGTGCGACGAGAGGTGGAGGTCAAGATTCAAGGGAACTTCGATTTAGTAGAGGAATTTTTTCGAGGAGCGCGGACGCCCAAATCAACAACCGGTTTGGCGGGCAGGTGAACGCACCTATAACAGCCAGAAACATCAGGGCAGGAAGATGTTGAAACAGCTCGGCACGGGACGGATCTGTGCACTGCCTTGGGTTGGTTTGCGGTGAGCCTTCAGCCTCGTGAGTCCGGCTGCGGGCGGAGCGTCCGCGCTCCAGCGCCGCTATCCACTACTTCGACCCCAGCGAGCTGGCCATCGTGAAGATAGGCAGCAGCAAACCCAGTGCGAGGAACCCGATGCCCGCCGCGACCACGCACAGGATGAGCGGCTCGATGAGCCGCACGGATTGGTCCACCGAGCGGTTCGTCCGGCGCTCGACCGTGTCGGAGATTTGCACGAGCACCTTGTCCAACTTGTTGGATTCCTCCGCCACGGCAATCATCGCCAGGATTTGGTCAGGGAAGAAGTCGCCTTTCGCCAGCGGCTCGGACAGGCGCTTGCCGTCGCGCACCGACTCCGTGGCCTCGGCGATGCGCTCGGCGAGGATGGTCGAGCCGGTGGCGTTCTGGGAAATCTTCAGCGCGGTGAGCAGTGGCACGCCGTTGGCCAGCATTGTGCCCAGGATGCGGCAGAAGCGCGTGATGGCCAGCAGCCGCAGTGCGTTGCCGACCACAGGGATTTTCAACTGCCAGCCCTCCACCTTCCGCCGCGCGGCCTCGGTCTGGAGATTGAGCCAGAGGAAGAAGCCCGCGCCCGCGCCGCCGAGTATCAGCAGCCACCAGTAGCCACGCACGAGCTTGCTCGCGGCGAAGAGGATCTCCGTGGGCAGCGGCTTCTTCGCGGCGGCCAGCAACGGCTCGAAGCGCGGCACGAAGAACACCAGCGCACCCACCATCACCAGCGAGCCGAGCGCCGTGAGCAACGCCGGGTAAATCAGCGCGCCCATCACCTTGCTGCGCAGCTCCTCGTAGCGTTCGAGGAAGCCCGCGAGGTTGCGCAGCACGTCCTCCAGAAACGCGGCGCGTTCACCCGCCTGAATCATCGCGATGTGCAACGTGGGAAAAACTTCCGGGTAAGGCCGCAACGCGTCGGTGAGCGTCTTGCCCTCGGAGACGGAGGCTCGAATTTCCTTCATCAAGTCGCGCAGCCCAACCGCAGGCGTCGAGCGAATCAGCGAATCCAGTGCACGGAGCAACGGCACGCCGGAGCCGAGCAGGTCCGCGAGCTGGCCGTAGAGGATGCCGAGGTCGCTCGACTTCACGCGTCGCCGCGCGGGCTTCCCACCGGACGCCGACGCGCCGCCCGACACGGTGACAGGGAACAGCCGCTTCTCCTCCAAGGCCCGCATCGCCGCCGCCTCGCTCTCGGCCTCGAGCGCGCCGGTGACGCGCACGCCGGCCTCCGTCATCGCGGTGTAGGTGAACTGAGTCATGCGTTTTTAGCCACAGATGGAACACCGATTAAACACGGATGGGGAGAAACGGAGTGCGGGCTGAACCCATCGAAATGAGCCAAGCCCGTGTGGGTTCAAGTGGCTCTTCTCCGTGTTCAATCCGTGTTTCATGCGTGGCTAAAAATTAAGCAGCCGTGCAGAGCACCACTTCATCCGGCGTGGTGACGCCGCTGCGGACCTTGTCCCAACCATCTTCGCGCAGCAGGCGCAGCCCGCCTTGTTTGGCCACGGCCACAATCTGCTGCGATGGCGCACGCTCGATGATCTTCTCCGAGATGGCGTCGCTCATCTCCATCAGTTCGTAGAGGCCACTGCGGCCGCGATAACCGGTGTTGCGACAGTTCGGGCAGCCCGTGCCGCGCCAGAGCTTGTCGCCGGGCGCGAGCACGAGGTCGCG
>CAMBZO010000244.1 GCA_945872195.1 Akkermansia muciniphila
ACGGCTTCGTCGTCGCCGTGCCGGAGATTTACCATGAGTTCCTCCCCGCCGGCACCGTGCTCGCCTACGACCAGGCCGGCGCGGACAAAGGCAACGAGTTGAAGACCGCCAAGGAACTCGCCAGCTACGACGCCGACGCACGCGCCGCACTGGATTTCCTCCGTGCGCACCCGGCCAGCACCGGCAAGCTCGGCGTGATGGGCATCTGCATCGGCGGGCACCTGAGCTTCCGCGCGAGCATGAACCCCGGCGTGCTGGCCGGCGTGTGCTGCTACGCCACCGACATCCACAAGCGCGGCCTCGGCAAGGGCACGTGCGACAACACCCTCGACCGCATGCCCGAGCTCACCGCCGAGATGCTCATGATTTGGGGTCGCCAAGACCCGCACGTCCCCCGCGAAGGCCGCGCCCTCCTCCACAACGCAATGGCCGACGCGAACCTGAACTTCACCTGGCACGAGTTCAACGGTCAGCACGCCTTCCTCCGCGACGAAGGCCACCGCTACGACCCCGCGCTCGCCCTCACCTGCTACGGCCTCGTCCTCGAACTCTTCAAGCGCAAGCTCGGCGAAGGCGACCTGCCGGCGAAAGTGACGGGCGGAGCGGCGGAGTCGCGCCACTGACTCGGCATTCGACATTCCCAGGAGCCTCCGCCTACGCTGCGTTATGGACACGACCGTTGACACGCGGCTCCAAAAACTCGAATCAGCCCTCGCGCACATGGAGCATCAGCACGAGCAACTCAACCAAGTCGTAGTCGAGCAGGCTCGCATCCTCGCGCGCCTCCAGAAGGAAATCGCGCGCGCTTCCGAAGCAATGGAAAATCAGGAGCTGGAACGCATCCGTTCAAACAACCAGAAGCCGCCGCACTACCAGTAGGAGCGCGGTCAGTAAAACTTCGGCGGCGGGGCCTTCACGAAGGTCGTCTCGCGCAGGTAAATTGGTTCCAGTGTTTCGCCCGCTTGGAACGCATTGCGCTCACCAGCCAATCGCCCGAGTTCAGCAGCGGAAGGCACCAGCAACCTAGTGCCGCCGAACGGGCACTTCGCGTCTGGGCTGACGAGCAACTCGCCGCCCGCCGCGAGGGCCTCGACCGCCTCACGTTTGAGCAGTCGCAGCGGAGCCGTTTCGCGCCAGCCGGCCACCGCCACATCGTAGCTCGCCGAGTAAAATTCCCCGCGCAACGCATCAATCACCACGGCAACGCGTCCCGTCACCCCCGCCGTCTGTGCCGTGGCCGCGAGCACTTCCGCGCTGCTGATGGCGAGCAACTTCACTCCAAGGGCGAGTTGCCAGCCTTGCGCCAACGCGATGGCCGAGCGCACACCCGTGTAGGAACCCGGCCCCCGGCCGAGCGCGATGCACTCAATCTGCTCACGCTCGACTCCCGCGGCCCGCAGCGCCGACTCAATCAACGCGAAGGGTCCGGGCGTAAGCCCATCGCCCTCGGCGAGGCCGAGCACGCGGCCGCCTTCCACCACCGCCACGCCACGTCGGGCGGAGGAGAATTCAATCGCTAAAATCTTCATACTCGATGCGGCGCTGCGTCTCGCTCGGCGCGGAGATGTTCACCCACCGCAATCTGGAATTCGGAATTCGGAATTCGGAATTCGGAATGGTTCCCCACCATCGCTCTGCCCACTCCACCACCGTCACGCCGCGCGAGGTGAAGAGGTATTCGGCCAGCCCCGCGCCGGCGATTTGCTCACGTGTCTCGAGACGATAGAGGTCCAGATGGAAGAGCGGCACGCGCCCGTTGGTGTGCTCATTCACAAGCGCGAACGTCGGCGACGCGATGCGGCCCGTGATGCCAAGACCGCGCGCCAGCCCCTTCACGAGTTGCGTCTTGCCCATCCCCAAGTCGCCGCACAGCGCGATGGTCCAACCGGGCGCGGCCCCCCTCGCCCACGCCTCGCCGAGCGCAGCGGTCTCCTCTGGCGAGTTGGTGAGGCACACTTTCATGAGCCACAGATGGACACAGATGAGCACAGATGAAGAGGGAAGGAACTCGCCGAGAAAGGGCGCAAAGGACACACAGCCGAATTCAGCAAGGCAGCTATCGGCGCTCCTTGCTCCCGCTCGCGGCAATCCCATCTGTGCTTATCTGTGTCAATCTGTGGCTTAACTGGCGAAGTGTTCGTAGCCGCTCAAGTTGAACTCGCGCAGGCCTCGTGCGTCACTCACGCGGAGGCCGGGCTGGCTGGTGATCTTGCCGACACACGAGAGTTTTACGTCGGAGAACTGCGCTTGCCACGCGTCCAGCAACGGCACAGCGGCGCGGCTGGCGACGGTGAAGAGCAGTTCAAAATCCTCGCCGTCCGTGAGCGCGGCGAGCAGCGGTGGCTTGGCGGAGGATTCTGCACGCGACTGAAGTTTGGCGGCGCGGCTGATGGGAATGGCGCTCGCCAGCAATTCCGCCCCGACTCCGCTCGCTTCGAGGATGTGCCGCAGGTCGCCCGCAAGGCCGTCGCTCAGGTCAATCATCGCGTGGACGGTGTAGCGTTCGGCCAGCCAGCGCGCCTCGGCCAAGCGCGGCTCGAAGTCGAGATGCCGCCCGCTCAAGGAACCGCCCAGCGCGCCAGTGACGAAGATGGCATCCCCAGCCCTCGCTCCGGAGCGCAGCACCTGCCGACTGCGCGGCACGGTGCCGAGCAGTGCGATGGAGAGCAGCAATCGCTCTGGGTTCGTGGTCGTCTCGCCACCGACGATGGCGACGCCGTGCTTCCGTGCGAGCGCGTTCATGCCCGCGTAGATGGCTTCGATGCGTGCGGGGTCGAACTTATCCGGCAGCGCGAGCGTGACGAGCGCGTGCGTGGGTGTGCCGGCCATCGCAGCAATATCGCTGAGACAACGGCCGAGTGCCTTGTGACCAATCTTTTCCGGCGATGCCTCTGCCGTGAAGTGAACGCCCTCGACCACGGCGTCGGTCTTGAAGAGCACGAGGTGGTGCGGCAGGCCAAGGTCCAGCACCGCGCAATCGTCCCCCGCGCCGGCCACCACGGAATCGTGGGTGGGCAGCGTGGCCTTGAGGCGCTTGATGAGATCGAATTCCTTCACGGTTGCAGCTTGAAGAATTCCATCAGCTCGCTTCGGAAGATGAGGGCGCAATAGTTCGCCGCATTGAACAGGCTGTGCGTCAGGATGGGCGCGAGCAGGTTGCCGGTGCGCTCGTAGAGGAACACCAGGACCATCGCAAAGAAGGTCAGCGGCAGGAAGGTCGCCGTGTTGGCGTGCGTGAGCGCGAAGAGGAGCGAGGTGCCCCAGAGGGCGAGCTGCGGCCAGCCACGCTGCTTGAACGCCGGATAGAGGATGCCACGAAAGAGGATTTCTTCGACCACCGGTGCGCCGAGGATGGCCACGAACGCGAAG
The DNA here is from genome assembly GCA_945872195.1 of Akkermansia muciniphila. Taxonomy (GTDB): domain Bacteria; phylum Verrucomicrobiota; class Verrucomicrobiia; order Limisphaerales; family SXTU01; genus SXTU01. The sequence continues at coordinate 3,370 of CAMBZO010000244.1, forward strand.
AACAAGCGCTGCTGAAGGGTTTGCGTCTGCTGCAAGGTCTGCACCACCACCTGCACCTCGGGCTGCACGCTTACGGCCTTCATGCCCAGCGCAGAAAGATGCTGCAGCATCAGCGCCACCGGCAAAGCGGCGACCACGCCGACGAACGCCAGCGCGAGGATCCCCAGGAAGCCCGCTCGCCGAAACCCGAAGCCTTCCCGCCAGCCAACGCCGTGCTCGCGCAGGAAGATCGAGACGAGCAGCAACGTGCCGCCGTGCAACACGACTGAGTTGCTGACGAAGAAGAAGAACTTCCCCTCCTGAGTGGCGAGGGCTTCCTTGGGCAGCACCGCGCTGGTCAGCAGGGCGCCGATGGAGAGGCAGAAGCACACGCCAAAGACGAGGCGCAGCAGCGGCTCAGTTTCCCATTTTCGCTCCGGTAACACGGGCGCAGGCTAGTCGGGGGGCGAAGGGTAGAGAATGAAAAAGGTGCGCGTTTGCCACCTGATGACCTGGAGTTCGTAGCCGGTGAGGCAGGAGGAAGACGCTGCCGGTGATCGGACGAATCTGCCTCCTCACCTCGGCGGCTATGCGGCTTGGCGGACCAGCCTACGCAGCCGGGGGCGCTTCCTCGCCGCGCTCTTCGCTGATGACAGGGGCGATGCCTAGGAGCTTGTCGCCGGGGTCGAGGTTCACGAGCTTCACGCCCTGCGTGTTGCGGCCGCATTCGCGGATGCCTTGCACGGGGATGCGCACCATCTGGCCACCGGCGGTGATGAGCATGATTTCGTCGGTGTCCTTCACGGTGAGCGCACCGACCACGCCGCCGGTCTTGTCGCCGGTCTTCATGGTGATGATGCCCTTGCCGCCGCGCGATTGGACGCGGTATTCGCCGAAGTCGGTGCGCTTGCCGATGCCGTTCTCGCCCGCCACGAGCAAGGTGGCGTCCGGCACGACGATGGCGGCGGCGACGACGGTGTCGCCCTTGTCCAAGGTGATGCCCTTCACTCCACCCGCCGCGCGGCCCATGCTGCGCACGTCGGATTCGCAGAAGCGGATGCTCATGCCGCCGTGGGTGATGAGGACCACGCCGTCGCCGGGGTCGGTCTCGCCGGTGCTGCCGCGCGTGAGCTTGACCTCGATGAGCGTGTCGCCGGGGTCAATGCCGATGGCGATGATGCCGCCTTTGCGGACGTTGCCGAACTCGTTGAGCGTGGTCTTTTTCACCGTGCCCTGCTGCGTGGCAAAGAAGAGTTCGCCGGGCTGTTGCCAGGTGATGTTGTCCTTGTTCGCATCGAGCTTGGACTGGATGCGGATGAGGGCGGCGATTTTTTCGTTCGCCTGGAGTTCGAGCAGGTTGGCGATGCTGCGGCCTTTCGAGGCGCGGCCCATGTCGGGAATCTCATGGACGCGCTCGACATACACGCGACCCGTGTTCGTGAAGAACATGAGGTAGTCGTG
>CAMBZO010000245.1 GCA_945872195.1 Akkermansia muciniphila
CCCCCCCGATGCGCCTGCAACGGAGCCAAGGTCTTACTGATCGCGTAGTCGCGTCCTTCCGCTGTCGGAAAAAATCCACCCGGCCAAAACCCAAGATGATTGCCGATGCAGATGAGCCGCCTCGGCGTAACGCTCGGAGCCGCGGCCGCGAAGCCGACGTTGAGGCTTTCGAAAGCCGGGAGTGCGAGCGCCATTCCAAGTCCACGGAGGAAATGGCGGCGGTCGATGAAGGAGGTGTTGTGTGTGTCCATGAGAGTGATGAAGTTTGTTTGGACTCTGCGGTGCCAAACGATGTGTTGGGCTACCAAGTGTTTTGCAATCTGATTCCTACTGGCCTCAGAATCCACCCTCCGTCGCGCTATGCTCGCGTATAAACACGACTTCCGAACCGCCCCGGGCCCAGTAGCCGCCTGCGCCGGTCCGGACGTCGCCTAGTTGCTTTAGGTTTGCTGGGATTGTTCCCCACGGCGGGAGCTTGATCAAAGCGGCATGTCCGTCCGCTGCCACCATGTTGCAGTTACCACCGTGCCGGGTGAGGCCCTTCGGGTCGGCGCCTATTGGGACTTGGGCCCACTTCCCGATTGCATTGACGAACATTTCATTCGCCGTCCGGTTGTGATCCCAGTCGCCGGGAGCCTTTTCGGAAAATAGCAAAGTGTCCGTGGGTGACTGAATCTGGATGGATCTGAGCGGGGTCTTCATAGTGCTATCACTATTGTCGGTTTCGCGGATCACGTGGGCATTCGCCATGTAGGCCATCGAAAAAAACATGTTGGCAGCACCGGGTTCTTTTTCGGCTGGACACAGGTAGACCTTCGGCTGCGGCATCCCGACTGCCCAAGTAGTTTTCTGGCCTATGTAATTCAGCAGGGTGGTCGGCCACGCGCCGGAATTGGTCATGTATTCAGGGTTGCTGGACCTGAGCCTTATGGCGGCCGGGAATTTTTCCTCGTTCTCATCCGCATACATCACGGTGGCAAGTCCGATTTGCTTCAGGTTATTCAAGCAGGAGATCGCATGGCCTTTGCTTTTGGCCTTGCTCAACGCCGGCAGGAGCATTCCCGCTAGGATGGCGATGATGGCGATGACGACGAGGAGTTCGATGAGGGTGAAACCGAATCGCTGGTTTTTGGTTTTCATGGGTTTGGTTGGTTACTGCGGATGGAGTTTTGTCAGCGTTTGCTTTGTTTGGCACCGGGGCCTTCGGTCGGCGTCACGGGCAGCGGGAGGAAGTCGCGCTGGAGGATCATCCACTCCTGCATCGCGGCCTTGAGTTTGCGTTCGGAGCTCACGGCATTCTCGTTGCCCGCAAGGTTTGTGAATTCACCGGGGTCATTTTCGAGATCGTATAGTTCGAACATGGGGCGCGTCGCGGCGAAGTAGAGTTGCTCCATTTTTGCATCGAGCTTCCCGGCCTCGTGCATTCGCACGATCTCCTGCCATAACGCGTCTTTGGCAAAATCCACCGGCCAATACGGAAGCTGTCCCATGGCGTTGTAGATCAGCTTGTGTGTCTTGCTCACCACGACGCGGCCGAGGTCGAAGCTCGCGCTGTTGCCCGGCAGGGACGAACCGTGTGCGCCGCGCTCGGCGAAGACAAACTGCCGCCCTTCGAACGTTTCGCCGCGCAGCAGTTTCGCGAAACTTTTTCCTGTCATCTCCGGCGGCACCGGCAGACCTGCGGCTTCGAGGAAAGTCGGCGCGATGTCCTCGCCGCTGATCAATTCCGCCGAGGACGAGCCTGGCTTCACCTTCCCCGGCCAGCGCACGAGCAGCGGCACATGGATGCCAAACTCGAAGAGCGTGCCCTTGCCGCGGAACTGCGAGCAGCCGTTGTCGCCCATGAAGGCGACGATGGTGTTCGACGCGAGGCCGCGCTTTTCCAACACCGCCATCACTTCGCCGATGAACACATCGAGGTGCGCAATCTCGTCGTAGTAACGCGCGAAGTCTTCGCGCACGAGCTGCGTATCGGGGTAGTGCAAGGGAAGTTTGATCTTCGTCGGATCATGTTTTACCGGGCCTTGGGTGTTCAGCGGGCGATGCGGATCGTTGGAGCAGAGTTGCAGGAAGAACGGCTTCTCCGCGGGCTTGAGATCGAGGAACTCGCGCAACTGCGCGAGCCCCGCCTCACTGCCGCTTCCGACCTTCACGTAGTCGAGGCGGTCGGGGAAAGTGGCGAGCTTGTATTTCTCAATCACCGCGCGCGACTCTGCCGAAGTCCCCGCGCCATCCATGTGATACATGCGCCCGGCCACGCCGGTGAACCAGCCCGCCGCGCGCAATGCTTCGGGATAAGTCTTCACATCGCGCGGCAGCGGCGCGGAGAAGCGCGACATCGCAATCGCCACCGGCGACCGCCCCGTGAAGATGCTCGCGCGCGAAGGCACGCACTGCGGGCACGTCACGTAGGCACGATCAAAACGCATTCCCTCCGCCGCAAACTTGTCGAGGTTCGGCGTCAGGATGTCCTTGTTCCCGTAACAACCGACGTGCGGATAGCTATGGTCATCGGAGAGGATGAGCAGGACGTTCAGTTTTGACTCGGCGGCATAGAGCGCAGCGAGTGGCGCAAACAGCAACGCGGCGAGGAATGTTAGGAAGTGCCGCATGACTTGCTGGTGTGGAGAGCGCCGGTTCGACAGTAAAACTGAAATCATCACGGCAATGGCGGCGGGGTCAGCAATGACACGCGCACGTCATCCAAATAGTGCGGGGAATTCCGCGCGGCCTTGTCCGGTGTGCGCACGGCGAGGAACACCACCAGGCTGCGAGCCGCACGCGGCACTTGAATCTTCACGCTAAAAGTCTGCCATGCTCTCGTCCCCGGCATGACATCCAGACCTCTCGCAGCCAAGGCGATCGCTTCATCCCGCCGGTCGAACCACGCCGCATCGAGATTCTCCGGCGCTTCGGTGGTGGCAAACGCACGAATCACGTAACGCACCGGTGCCTCAGCACCCGCCGTGGCGAACGATGCCGAGATTTCGATTTCACGCGACTCACCGCCCGCGCCCGGCGGCAGCGATTGCAGATCCAGCACCTGGTAGATCCGCGGCACACCTTTGCTCATCGGTTCCATCCTGAGCATGAACTTACCTTCCTTCGGCGACATTCCGTTCTCCGCAGTCACGACATGCGCTGCATCACCACTCCACTGTCCCGGGCCGCCCGGGAAGCCAGTGGAAAGCGGCATCTGCGCATTCTCGAAACCCGGTTCAAACACCGCCACCGGCGTCCTCTTCTCCACGCCGCGCTGAACCACAAACCCAAACACCATCGAAGCGCTGAACAGGCCAATGACCAGACCCGCCGCCGCCGCCACAAGTGGACGCCATTGGAGCCAGCGGGAGTGCGGTTTCATCTGGACGATGGAGGAAGCGAAATCTACGGCAGCCTGCTGTTCAGCGGTCGCGTGCGCGGCCGTGCGGATTTGTTGCTCAAACATAACGGCCTCGGTGAACCGGCGCAGATTCGCGGCGTCGGCTTTCAGCCATGTGTTAAGTTCCGCGCGCTCGGTGTCGGTGAGCACGCCGTCGAGATAGGCGGCGATGAGTGGTTCGGGATTGTTCATGACATTTCTCCATCGAGATGAAGCTGGCGTTCAACGCACACGCGAAGTTGTTCGCGGATGCGCTGCAAGTTAACCCGCACAGCGGGGCCATTGCCACCGAGGCGTTGTGCGATCTGCTCGGCGGTCAGGTCTTCAAAGTAACGAAGCTGCACCAGGCGGCGTGCGTGGGCGGCGAGTCGTTCAATGCACGACTGCAGGGCAGCGCTGCGGTCGGAGGACGCGGGCGCGAGTTCCGCCCAGGTGTCTGTGAACTGCGCGAGCAGTTCGTCATCGAACGCGACGCGGCTGCGCGCGGCATCGCGCTGAAGGCCCATCACCTGGAAGCGCGCAATGCCAAGCGCCCACGCGAGGAATGGCCGCTGCCGGTCGTAATCCGCGAAGCGCCGGAAGAGGACCAGCGCCGTCTCCTGCAACACGTCCTTCGCCGCGCCGTGGTCGCGCACGAGGGCATGGACGTAGTTGGCGACGGCCGGTTGGGCGGAGGTCCACAGCCGCATGAAGCGTTCTTGATCCGAGTCGCTGAGCATGTCTAGAGGGTATTGCCACCAGACCGGGCGAACGTAACAAGGTAGTTCCTTCGACGACGGCAGGAGTGAGAGCTCATGGAGCTATTTCAGCCGTTTCGCCCAGGCCAAGGTGGAACGCAGGGAGGGCAGTTCCGTGTTTGCTTCCGTGCGAATCCGCCCATGGAGCTTGAGGTATTCACTCAGCACCCGCTGTGCGTCCTCGCCCATCTCCCGGCCGGCAAACAGCTCCGGAACACCCGCCGTGAAATTCAGCCCAGGCTGCAGCATGCGCGTGTGGATTTCGACGCCCAGATCATGGTTGGTCAGCAGCAGTCCCCGGCGCATGTGCGTCGTTTGCCCGCAGGCGTCAAGAAACCAAGTGGGCGAACCCGCGGAATCCAGATGTAGGAGTTGCAGAAGCTTTTTCTCCAGCCGCCACAGGTCGCGCAGCGCCTCCTCCGATAGATTGAGCGTGCGCAGGTGGACTATGCCTTTCAGGAAGGCCAGATACGCCTCCGAATAACCGGCGGCTGAAAAGACGGGCAGTTCGAACCTGGCCTGCAAACCGGTGAGATAAACCATTGGGCGATTCAACGCCTTCGCCAGCTCGCCCAGAGAGTGCATGTAACGGCCAGCCTGAAAGGGCCGCAACCAAACCGCACTCCCAAACTTTGCGAGCGCATCTGTCCGCAACCCAGCTGAAGTTCTGAAATGTTCCCC
>CAMBZO010000246.1 GCA_945872195.1 Akkermansia muciniphila
AGTCGGCGGCGGTGTTGACCATGCCGAGGGTTTTCACGAGGCGCTTCACGCGGTCGAGGCTGCCCAGCTCGTTGCGCACGGTGGCGAGGATGGCGAGGCCGACCTGCCGCGCGGCAGCTTGCCCCTGCTCCAGATTCAAGTCCTTCCCCACGACGCCGGTGATCATGGTCTTGTCGGTCTTCAGCGGGCCGTGGCCGGAGACGAACGCGAGGTTTCCGCTGACGACCACGGAGGTGAGCGTGGCAGTGGGGCCGGGTTTGCTGGCGGTCGGCAGTGTGAGCTGCAACGCCGCGACGCGGCGTTCGATGGGGTCAGGCAGCGGGGTGACGGTCGTGGCGACATGCGGGGGCGGTGGGCTTTGGCAGGCGGTGAGGAGGGCGCAGAGTAAGGTAGCCGCCGAGGTGAGGAGGCGGGGAGGAGCAGGATTAGGATCAGGATTACGAGCAGGAGAAACTGCGCGCGTTGGCTTCGTGCTCATAATCTTGATCCTAATCCTGCTCTCGGGTTCTACCTCAGCTCGAAAATACACTCCACCTCCACCGCGATGTTCCCCGGCAGCGGGCCCATGCCCACCGCGCTGCGGGCGCCCACGCCCGCGTCGTCGCCGAATACGTCGCGCATCAGCTCGCTGAAACCGTTGATGACTTTCGGGTGGTCGTAGAAGTCGGCGGCGGTGTTGACCATGCCGAGGGTTTTCACGAGGCGCTTCACGCGGTCGAGGCTGCCCAACTCGTTGCGCACGGTGGCGAGGATGGCGAGGCCGACCTGCCGCGCGGCGGCTTGCCCCTGCTCCAGATTCAAGTCCTTCCCCACGACGCCGGTGATCATGGTCTTGTCGGTCTTCAGCGGGCCGTGTCCGGAGACGTAGCACATGTTCCCGGCGATGACGACGGGCTTGTAAACGTGCGCGGGCTTCGGGGCGGTGGGGAGTTCGAGTTTGAGTTCGGAGATGCGGGCGTCGGCGCTCATGGGAAGTGGTGTTGGGTCAGTGAATTGGTTGAGACGGGCGCGAGCTTCCGGCGCGCACGAAAGTGCGGCAAGGAGTTTTTGCCACAGGAAAGGAATTCCCCTCCGCGCGGGTTTGCGCCAAGCTCCACCGACATCTACCCATGGACATCGCCTTCAAATGCCCGCTCTGCGAAGAAGACTTCCGCCTCGAAGCGGCGCTGGCGGGGACTGAGTTCCGCTGCCCGACGTGCCTCAAAATCTCGCTGGTGTCAGAACCAGAGGAAGCGCCGGCGCAGACCGCACCGGCGACTGCGCCGCCCGGCGTCTTGCCGCCGCCGCCGATTCCGGCCCCGCCCACTCTCGCCAAAAAGGCCCACACACTCAGTGCGCAGCCTCAGATGCGCGTCGCGCGTTCGCTGTCTGTGGATGCCGAGGATGCCCGGATGGCGCGCCGGCTCACGGAGGCTTACCAACGCGTCACCGCCGAGGTGGGCAAGCTCATCGTGGGGCAGGAGGAAGTCATCGAGCAGTTACTCATCGCGATCTTTGCGCGCAGCCATTGCCTGTTGGAGGGTGTGCCCGGCCTGGCCAAGACCTACATGGTCAAGACGCTTTCCGATGCGTTGCAACTCTCCTTCCGCCGCGTGCAGTTCACACCGGACTTGATGCCGGCGGACATCACCGGGACGGACATCATTTCCGAAGACCCTGCCACGGGCCGGCGCGGACTGGCCTTCCTCAAAGGCCCGCTGTTCGCACAGATGATCCTCGCCGACGAAATCAACCGCTCGCCGCCCAAGACGCAGGCCGCGCTGCTCGAAGCGATGCAGGAACACAGCGTCACCGTCGGCGGGCGCACCTACAAACTGGACCAGCCCTTCTTCGTGCTCGCGACGCAGAACCCCGTCGAGCAGGAGGGCACCTACCCGCTGCCCGAGGCGCAGAAAGACCGCTTCATGTTTCACGTGCGCGTGGATTACCCGAGCCGCGACGAGGAGCGGGAGATCATCAAGCGCACGACGAGCGCCTACTCGGCGGACATTGACCCGGTCGTCACCGGCGAGGAGGTCGTCGCGATTCAGAAGATCGTGCGCAAAGTCCCCGTGCCCGATCACGTCACGGACTTCGTGCTGGACCTCGTGCGCCGCGCGCGGCCCACGGACGCGGATGCGCCGGCCTTCACGAAGGAACTCATCGCGTGGGGCCCCGGCCCGCGCGCGTGCCAGCAACTCGTCGTCGGAGGGAAGGTGCGCGCGGTGCTGCGCGGGCGGTTCCACGTCACGGTGGAGGACATCGAGGCGCTCGCGTATCCGGTGCTGCGCCACCGGATCGTGCCGACGTTCAACGCGGAGGCGGAGGGCATCAAGGTGGATGAGATCATCCGCCGCGTGCTGAAGGAGACACCTCGCAACGAGGCGAAGCAGGTGATGTGAACGAGCGCGCGACCGCCAGCAACTCTCTGTCATCGAGTTGTTGGCCGCGCCGTCATCCCGAGTGCGGCCATCGTTGGTTTATCCAAGCGCAGGCTGAAGCCTACGACTACGGAGCGCGCGGCTTCGGCTTCGCATACAGGCCGATGCCCAGGCCCACCACGATGGCGAGGCTGCCCCAGAGGTGGCCGGCGTGGAGCGGCTCGCCCAGCCAGAGCACGGCCACGGGGACGCCCGCGACGGGTTGCGCGAGGATGGTCATGGCGGTGACGTTCACGTCCGTCTCGCGGATGACCACGAGCCACAGGCCGTAGCCGAGGCTGGTGCAGATGAGGGAGAGGAAGGCCACCCACGCCCACGCGCTCGCGGGCATCTTCACGGCGGCGGCGAGAGTCGTGGGGCCGTCAATGGCGAGGTTCGCCAGCGTGCCGGCGACCAGCGAGACGGCGAGAATCTTCATCGGGCCGACGCGCTCCAGCAGGGGCTTGCCCATGATGGAGTAGGCGGCTTCGCTGAGGAACGACGCGATGAACAAGGCGCTTGCGGCGAGGCCAGCCCACTTGAAATCGGGAGCCCACACGCGGTTCAGCAGCGCGACGCCCACGACGCCGAGGCTGAAGCCGAGCCAGCGTTGCGGCGCGATGTGTTCGCGGAGAAAGATGGCAGCGGCCACGGCGGTGAGGAGCGGCTCCACGGCCATGAGCACGGCGCAGTTGCCGGCGGAGCCGAGCAGGTTGCCGCTCACTTGCAGCCGGTGGCCGACGGTGAAGACGATGACGCCCATGAGCGAGGACACCCAGAAGTCACGGCCGCGCGGTGTCGCGCCCGGCAGCCACGGCCAGACCAGCAGCAGGCTCACCGCCGCGCCGCCGAAGCGCAGCGTGGCGATGCCGCCGTAGTCCAGATGCGGCTTGAGCGCCTGAATCGCGGAGAGCGAAACGGCCCAGAAGACGTTGAAGAGCAGGAGCAGGATGAGGTGCGCGGGTTTCACGAGCGGGGCGGAGTGTTGGCGGGGAGGGAGGGAGGGGCGAGGGAAAAGTGGATTGAAGCGATGAACAGTCGAAGCGGTGCCGGTTGCAGCACCCACTCTTCAACGCTTCAGCCCCACTCCCGCCTTGCCCCTCCCTCGCCGCTTCCTTACAACCTCCCGCGTGATTGACATCAAATGGATTCGGGAACAGCCAGAGTTGGTGAAGCAACGTCTCGCGGCCCGTGGCGGGGCGGACGACGTGAAGATTGACGAGGTGCTCCAGCTCGACGAGCAGCGGCGCACAGCGCTCAAGCAGGTCGAGGACTTGAAGGCGCTGCGCAACAAGGCTTCCAAGGAAATCGGCGCGCTCATGGGCCAGAAGAAGCTCGCCGAGGCCGAGGCCAAGAAGGGTGAGACCCGCACGCTCGGCGACCAGATTGCTGCACTCGACAAGACCGCCGCCGAGGCCGAGGCCGCGCGCGATGCCATTCTCATCCGCCTGCCGAACCCGCCGCACGCCAGCGTGCCGCTGGGCACTTCCGCCGCCGACAACCCGGAGGTGAAGCACTGGGGCGCGAAGCCGGAGTTCGCGTTCAAGCCCAAGTCCCACGTCGAGCTGTGCGAGTCGCTCAAGCTCGTGGACTTCGCGCGCGGCGCGAAGCTCTCCGGCAGCGGCTTCCTGCTCTACACGAACTGGGGCGCGCGGCTAGAGCGGGCGTTGATTCAGTTCCTCCTCGAAGTCCACACGACGCAGCACGGCTACACGGAAGTGGCGCCGCCGCACATCGTCAGCCGCGATTGCATGGTGGGCGTGGGGCAGTTCCCGAAGTTCGAGGACCAGGCTTACGCGGTGCGCGAGGGCTTGGATGAAAGTAGTTTGGGTAAGCTGTATTTGATCCCGACCGCGGAGGCGCCGGTTGCGAACATTCATCGCGAGGAAATTCTCCCGGCCAGCCAGCTCCCGGTTTACTACTGCGCCTACAGCCCATGCTTTCGCGCGGAGGCGGGCGCGGCGGGCGTGGGCACGCGCGGGATGATTCGCGTGCATCAGTTCGACAAGGTGGAGCTGGTGAAAATCGTGAAGCCCGAGCACGGCTACGACGAGCTGGAGAAGCTGCTGGCGAACGCGGAGCAGGTGCTGCAACTCCTCGGCCTGCACTATCGCGTCGTGCTGCTCTGCACGGGCGACATGGGCTTCGCCAGCGCGAAGACTTACGACATCGAGGTTTGGGCGCCGGGGCAGGGGAGCTATCTCGAAGTGTCGAGCTGCTCGAACACGGACGAGTATCAAGCCCGCCGCATGAACCTCCGCTTCAAGGACGACAAGGGCGTGAACCAGTTCCCGCACTTGCTCAACGGCTCGGGCACTGCGCTCGCCCGGCTCTTCGTCGCGCTCATCGAGACGTATCAGCAGGCGGACGGCAGCGTGGTGATACCGGA